>JBDTSX010000008.1:0-19541 GCA_039930925.1 Acidobacteriota bacterium
CGGGGGTCAGGTTCTTCGTCGGCACGCCCCGCCGCACCATCCGCCCCTGCAGGATTTCCCACAGTGCGGTCATCTTCATCTCGTCGTCGGCGGTCAGGGTGAGCGTGTTCTCGGCGCGATTCAGATCGATCGCCGCACGTGAGCCCTTGAAGTCGTAGCGCTGCGCGACCTCCTTGCGAGCCTGATTGACGGCGTTGTCCACTTCCTGAATGTCAACGCCGGATGTGATGTCGAACGATGCGAGATTCGCCATAGGTGGTCGGGATCGGGACGGGAAGTGACGGAGCGATTGGCTCCGAGTGATGGCGCTTGGAGCCGGACGCCGCGAATTATATCAGCAGCGCCGCGCAGGAGCCGCACTCCGTGCGAGTCACGCGCTCGAAACGGCGTCCGCCGCGCTCCGGGCCTGCCGCCGGACCCGCCGCACCGTCCGCCCGATGCTGAGCGAGTGCTGGAGCAGGGTGTCGATGCGGATGCCACCCGGAAGCCGGTAGCGCCCCACCGCACCCAGCCCCGCGGACGCGATGCAGCCGCAGCTCGCGCAGTCCGGTGTGCCGCCAAACTGGCACGGAGCAATCTGCCGCTGGAAATCGGCCGACACGCAGGTCGTGGTCTGTGCGAAGACGCATTCGTCGGGCGACTGCGGCGGTTCGGAATAGACCCGGATCAGACTCGCCGGCATCTTCAGCTTCGGGTAGCGGCTGCGCAGGTGCATCAGCGCGGCGACGACCCGATCGCGATCCTCTGGGAGCAGCCGCTCGTCCGACACCTCCCCGACCTGGGGCGTGTAGAGGCTGATCCAGACCTGACTGGTATCCGGGTTGGCCGACCAGTAGCGGACGAAGTCCTCGAGGTAGCCGTCGCGGCGAGACTGCTGCCGGGTCACGGTGCAGTGGACCGTGACCTGGTGCCCCGTGATGTGCTTGAGGATGCGATCGTAGGTGGCGGGCTTCCGGCGTTCGTCGTGCTCCGGCTGCAGGCCGTCGATCGACACGACGATCTGCAGCCGCTTCACCGCGGCCCAGCCGGCGGGAATCGGACGGACCGCGCTCGTCACGACCTGGTTGTAGATTCCCATGGCGGCCAGCCTGGGAATGATTTCGTCGAGCTCCCGAAATCGAACGAGGGGTTCACCCCCGACGATCGACACGTGAATTGGCTGGTGCTCGTCGATCAACTTGAAGAAACGGGCGACGAGCTCGGGGCCTTTGAAGTCGCTGAGCTGGCGAAGGGTCACGTCGCCGCCGAGGTGCTCGTCGCCGTACGCGTAACAGCCGGGGCATCGGAGGGGACATTCGCGGGTGATCTCGACCGAAAGTGCAGGGCGATAACCGCGAAGGATTCTCCCCCACGCTGGGATAATTCCTTCCATGAGCCATCATAGCAAAAGACGGGGTTTAGGCGTGTCAAACGGGGCCGTAAGTGATTGGCATGGACGAGCTTACGACGGTTTAACTTGATGTCATGGGGGCGATGTGGTCCAATAGGGAATCCCCACTCGCTGGAAGACTGTCGGCCGCGGGAGCCCTGTCCCTTCCGCCGCAGGAGACCCCATTAGATGCACAACAGTGAGCAGAAGCCTGAGGACCGCGCGTCCGGCCCCCTTCATCGCCGGGCCTTTCTCGGCATCGGCGCCGCCGCAGCGGCTGCCGTCCTGTTACCTTCGCGAGCGGATGCGGCGACCCGCGCCGCGAAAGTCCCAGAACGCGTCCTGTCGTTCTTCAATACCCACACCGGCGAGCGGTTGCGAACTGCGTACTGCACGGGCGGTGAGTACCATCCCGCGGCCCTCACCCGGGTGAATTACATTCTCCGGGATTTCCGCGCCAACGAGATCAAGCCGATCGATCGGCGCGTGCTGGACCTGCTGCACGAACTTGGCGGCACCCTCGAAACGGATCAGCCGTTCCACATCATCTCCGGCTATCGTTCGCCGCAGACCAACGCGCTGCTGCGCGAGCGCGGTGGTGCGGTGACCGGCGTGGCCTCGCACAGCCTGCACATGGTCGGTCAGGCGATCGATGTCCGAGTACCCGGCGTGAAGCTCGAGAGTCTCCGCGACGCCGCGCGCTCGCTCAAGATTGGCGGCGTCGGATACTACCCGGACCTGAACTTCGTGCACGTTGACGTCGGCCGCGTCCGCTACTGGTAGCCGCCGCGGTCCGGACGCGGGGCGCCGCCGAATCCAGCGCCGCCGCCGTCGCGGTCCCAGTCCGACGCTCCGCAGGCGACCCCTCACCGGTGTGCCGATCCGACCGCCCCGGATCATCCCAAGCCTCGCTGCGCGCTCCCACCGACCATCTCGCGCCGTACTTTGCCCAGCTCCATGGCAGAATGACGGCGGAGGTCCACCACACCTGGGCATGATCGAAAAACGACGTTCGACGATTCAGGGCTGGGGCGTATTCGCGCTCGAGTCCATCACCAAGAACACCCGCATCGTCACCTACGACGGAGAGAAGATCACCAATCGCGTGAGCTTGAAGCGCGAAGTGCGATACCTGAAGAACGGACACATCTGGTGCTTCAAGTTGAACCGCCTCTACGTGCGTGACGCCGCGGTCGGCGGGAATGTCGCCCGGTTCATCAATCACGCGTGCAAGCCGAACTGCTACACGCAGGTGACCGGCGACACGATCTGGGTGCGCGCGGCCAAGAACATCCGGAAGGGGGAGGAGCTGACCTACAACTACATGACGGACGGCGCCCAGTCGATTTCGTGCCGGTGCCGCCCTGGCTGCAAGACGATGATCTGATGCGCGTCTTTTATCTGCACGGATTCGCATCGTCGGCCAGGTCGTCCAAGGCCTCGTTCTTCGCGGCGAGGCTCGCGGAGCTCGGCGTCGCGCTCGAGACCCCCGATCTCAACGAGCCCGACTTCTCCACACTGACCGTCAGCCGGATGGTCGCCCAGGTCTCGGCGGCACTCGACGCGGGCGAGGAGCCGGTCGCGCTGGTCGGTTCGAGTCTCGGCGCGTTCGTCGCGGTGCAGGTCGCGTTGGCGCAACCGACGCGCGTGCAGAAACTCGTGCTGCTCGCGCCGGCGCTCGACTTCGGGGGCAATCGGATGCGCTCGCTGGGCGGCCGCGGGCTGGACGACTGGAAGGCCACCGACCGGCTCGACGTCTTCCATCACGGCTACGGCCGCGTGGTCCCCGTCCACTACGAATTGTACGCGGACGCGCGGCGCTACAACCCGTCCAACGCCACCCTCGCTCTTCCCGTGCTGGTGTTTCAGGGACGGCATGATACAGCCGTCGATCCCGAGTCAGTCGAGCGCTGGGGCCGCGCCCGGCCGAACGTCGAGCTGCACATGCTCGACGACGATCACCAGCTGCTCAAAAGCCTCGACGCCATCTGGGAGCGCACCCGGACGTTTCTCGGCGTTTGACTCGCCCCAGTTACCAGCAGATGCCCTGATACTGGCCGGGAATGTCCCTACGGTCCACTGGCACCCGCACCAGATCCACGATCAGCTGCTCGGGGCGCGTGCGCTTCAGCGCGTCGGCGAACTCCGGCGCGCCGTTGCCGACGACGATCACGTCGGAGTGCTCCAGGATTTCGTCCACCGTTTCGCACAGCAGCGACGACAGGTGCGGGATCTGGTGGTTGATGTATTCCTTGTTGGCGCCGACCAGGCGCGCCATCGACACGTTGCGATCGTAGATCCGGAGCTCGTACCCCTTGCCGAGCAGCGCCTCGGCCAGGATGACGATCGGACTCTCGCGCAGATCGTCGGTCCCCGCCTTGAAACTGAATCCGAGCAGCCCGACGCGTTTCTTGCCGCTCTCCGTCACCTGCTCGAGCGCATGCTGAATCTGCAGCTGGTTGCTGCCGAGGATCGCCTGGATCACCGGCATCTCGAGATCGACTTCCTTGGCGCGGTACTGAAGAGCGCGCACGTCCTTCGGCAGGCACGAGCCGCCGAAGGCGAACCCGGGCTTCATGTAATACGCCGAGAGGTTCAGTTTTTCGTCCTGGCAGAAGATGTCCATGACTTCGTGGCTGTCGATGCCGACCCGCTTGCAGAGATTGCCGATCTCGTTCGCGAAGCAGACCTTGAGCGCGTGCCAGGTGTTGCTCGCGTACTTGATCATCTCCGCGGTCCTGATGCTGGTGTTGACCATCGGCGCGTCCACCTTCGCATAGAGCGCCTCGGTCGGGTTCGCATCCGATCGGTAGTTGTGTCCCACCAGGGTCAGCGGCGGATTCCGGAAGTCGTGAATCGCCGTGCCTTCGCGCAGGAATTCCGGGTTGACCGTCACCCCGAAGCCGGTGCCGTAGATTTTCCCCGACGCCTTCTCGAGTGTGGGAATCACGAGATCATGCGTGGTCCCCGGCAGCACCGTGCTGCGGACGACGACGACGTGGTACTCGGTCTTGTCCTTCAGGGCCTCGCCGATCTGCTCGCAGACCCGTTCGAGGTAGGAGAGGTCGAGGCTGCCGTTCTTCCGGCTGGGTGTGCCGACGCACAGGAGCGACACTTCCGTCGCGCGGACGGCCTCCACCGTGCTCGTGGTCGCGCGCAGGGCGCCATCGGCCGCGGCGGTGCGGATCAGGTCCTCGAGCCCCTTCTCGACGATCGGGCTTCGCCCCTCGTTCAGGCTGGCGACCTTGTCGCTGTTGACGTCGACACCAACCACCGTGTGCCCGTCCGCCGCAAACGACGCCGCCGACACGCTCCCGACGTACCCCAGACCGAACACAGAAACCTTCATCGCCCAGAACCCTTCCTTCGAAATCTCTTCCGCATGACGGCGGAAGCTGCAAGACCGTATCCTTCCGCCTGAAGGCGGAAGCCACCAGCCGGCTGGCGACCAACCCGGAGGTTACGCCGTGCGTTCCAGCCGGGGAACACCGCCCGTGTGCTCGCGCGCTCCGCAGCACACGCGCGTCAACGCGTCCTCGAAATCCTGCGCCACCGCGGACCAGTCGTATCGCTCGACGACCAGGCGGCGCGCCTCACTCTCGATCCGCCGGCGCCGTTCGTCGTCGCGGATCAGACCGACGACAGCCTGCGCGAATGCAGCCGGTTGGTCCGCGATCACGACGTCCTGCCCCGACGTGACCGGGAGACCTTCAGCGCCAACGGTCGTGGACACCACCGCCTTGGCCATCGCCATCGCTTCGAAGATCTTGAGGCGGGTGCCGCCGCCGATGCGGAGCGGGACGATATAGACGGAGCCGGCAGCGACATGTGGCCTGACATCGTCTACTCGTCCGGTCACTTCGACGCCGGCGGTGTCGGCGAGCCGCTTCACTGCGGGTGTCGGGGCCCGCCCGATGATGCTCAGCGTCGTCTCCGGCACCTCGAGTCGAATCAGGGGCAGGATGTCGCGGACGAAATAGAGCATGCCGTCCTCGTTCGGCAGCCAGTCCATCGACCCGGTGAAGACGAGGTGCGCGCGGCGCGGACCGGCATCAACGTCCGGCTGAAGCCGGACGCCACGCGGACCTGGGTGAACGTCCGGCTCAAGCTGGACGCCACCGTGACTGTGAGATCCAGCTCCAGCCGGACTGGGGCTGTCGCTGTGGGGTCCGGCTTCAGCCGGACTGGACGCCGGCGCGAAGTACGCCGTATCCACTCCCGTCTGGATGACGTGCGCGGGTGTGCGGAGCGCGCCGGGATAAATCCGGTCGAACGTGTGTCGATCCGCATCCGAAACGGCCAGCACCAGATCGAATCGCGCCAACGCCCGCTTCTCGAACCGCAGCATCCGGCGCCACTGCTGGCTGAGCAGCGCGCGCGCGGCGGGATTGCGGGCATTTTCCGCGTGGCGCCGCCAGATCTCGGCCTCGACGTTGTGGGTGAAGAGAATGGCGGGGCACGGGAGACGATCCGGCAGGTTGACGACCGGCGGCAGGAAATCGCACACGAGGACGTCGAAGCGGCGCTCCTGCAGGAGCCGGCGCAGCGCAGCTGCGAAGGCGGGGGAGCGGTATTTCGCGACCGCGTACGGCGCCGGATCGATCAGGTAGCGTGCCGCGTCCGCGTAGAAGCGGGGCGTCCCCTTGGGCGGATCGGTTCGGGGAATGGTCTCCAGCCGCGCCGCGACCTCGCGCATGCCGTCATGATCGGCCTGGCTCTGGGACGGATCCGCGAACGACAGGTAGGTGATGTCGTGGCGCATCGCCAGGTGGCGCATCACGTGCCACGTGCGGAGCTTGCCCCCCTTGTCGAGCGGAAGCAGCAGGCCGGAGTTCAACCAGAGAATATTCATCGTGTCGGATCCGTGCCGTCGCGCCGGTCTCGTGGGCGCTCCGTACCGGCCGCCCCCAGCCGCGCGGCGGAGCGGCGACCACGGCAGCGATCGGCCGTCATGCGGTGGCCCGCAGGGCCGCGGTGCCGGACGGGATGCTGAGCGTCTTTCCAGGGAGCGTCTGCACTCCTTCGCCGTCGATGTGGGTGCGGTACCACAGCTCCAGGTTGAGGAGGCTCCACAGCGCGTCGCTGCCATCCGCGAGGCCGGCCGCGTGCGCGACGAGGAGCCGGTCGACGGCGGACGGATCGATGATGCCGCGCTGCCGGCTGCGCGGGTCGAGCAGCACGTCGCGCGCGACGTCCCCCCACGTCCCCTTCATCCAGAGGCCGAACGGCACCGGGAAGCCCATCTTCTTGCGCGTGAGGATTTCGGGCGGCAGAATCTCGCGAACGGCCTCGCGCAGAATCCACTTCGTCTTGAACCCGCGCAGCTTCATTCGCGCCGGCAGTCCGGCGGCGAACTCCACCAGCCGGTGGTCGAGGAAGGGCACGCGGCTCTCGATCGATGCCGCCATGCTCATCTGATCCTGCTTCATCAGGAGCTCGACGAGATACGTCTTCATGTCGGTATAGAGCAGGCGATCGAGCGTCGTGCTCCGGCCGTCCGGCGCGTCGTAGTAGGCGCGCGAGGCGCCATAGGCGCGCTCGGCGGTGGCCTGGGAGGCGAACGCGGGCGAGAGGAGCAGGCCCTGGCGCCTCAGGCCGATCGCGGCGAAGTTGTCGAAGAACATCGCTTCCGGCGTCCGCGGCATCGCGAGAAAGGAGCGTTTCGCGTACCGGCCCAACCGCGCCGGCAGGCTGGGGACCAGCGTGTCCGCGATCCACGCGCGGAGGGGGGCGGGCACCACGCCGTATGCTGACGCCGCGCGCCAGTTGACGAGTGCGCGCGGGTACTTGCCGTAGCCGGCGAGCAGTTCGTCGCTGCCTTCCCCGGTGAGCACCACCTTGACGTGCTCCCGCGCGAGCGCCGACACGAAGTACAGCGGCACGCTCGACGGATGCGCGATCGGCTCGTCCTCGTGCCAGACCAGCCGCGGCAGCGCCCCGAAGAAGTCCTGGTCGTCGATGACGATCTCGTGAGCATCCGCCTTGATCGCCGTCGCGACCTGCCGTGCGTAGTCGAGCTCGCTGAACGCGCGCTGCTTGAACGCGACCGAGAACGTCTGCAGCGGGCGGTCGATCATCTTCGCCATCAACGCCGCGATGGCGCTGCTGTCGAGGCCGCCGGACAGGAACATGCCGAGCGGGACATCCGCCATCAGGCGGATCCGCACCGACTCCTCGAGCAACTCGCGGAAGCGGCGGACGAGGTCGGCGTCGGACATCCGCGCGAGATCGTCGGCCCCTTCGGCAGGCTGCCCGACCGGGATGTCCCAGTAGGCGCGGATCGACACACGGCCGTCTTCGAGCACGAGCGTGTGCCCGGGCTGCAGGCGATGGATGCCCTTGAACAGCGTCTCGGTGCCGGAGAGATAGCGCGTGCTCAGCAGCTCGGGGAGGGCGGACTCGTTCGCGGCGGCGCGGATCAGGCCGCTCTCCAGGATCGCCTTGATCTCGGATCCAAACAGCAGCCGTCCGTCGGCCATCGCCCAGTAGAGCGGCTTGACGCCGAGGCGATCGCGCGCCAGCAGCAGGCGGCGCCGCGGCGCATCCCAGATCGCAAACGCGAACATGCCGCGCAGGTGATTGACGCAGGCATCGCCCCACTGTTCGTAGGCGTGCACGATCGTTTCGGTATCCGCGTGGGTCTTGTAGCGATGGCCGGCGCTCTCGAGCTCAGGACGGATCGACGCGTGGTTGTAGATCTCGCCGTTGAAGACGATCGAAATCGTGTCGTCCTCGTTCGAGAGCGGCTGGTGGCCGGCGGTCAGGTCCACGATACTCAGGCGCCGATGGCCGAGCGCGGCCTGCGCATCCACGAACAGGCCGAGGTCGTCCGGACCGCGGTGCGCGATGACGTCGCGCATCCGCGCGACCCGATCGCGGTCGTCGGCGTGCAGCCGATCGACCGCGACGATTCCCGCGATTCCGCACATGGGTTACATCGCCTCCGTCATGGCTCGCGCCGCCGACGCACCGACCGGTGACGGGCGCGCCTCGCGGATGCCCGCAGTGGGCGCGGGCGAGGGGGCCGCTGCCGATGCGGCCGGCGAGACCGCCGGCGCCTGGTCGATGAACTGCCTGAACCAGAGCTCCAGCATCACCAGCTGCCACAACCGGTGCGGGTGCTGCGCGCGGCCGGTGCGGTGCTCGTCCCAGAGGCGCGACACCTCACGCGCTTCGAAGATCCCGCGATCGCGCAGCCGTCCGTCGAGGAGCAGCTCGGTCGTCATCGCCGCGAGCGCGCCGCGCAGCCAGTCGCCGATCGGCGCCGCGAAGCCGCTCTTCTTGCGATCGATGATCGAACGCGGCACCCGGCGATCCAGGATGCGGCGGAGCAGATACTTGCTTTGGCCGTTCTTCAGCTTGAGCGAGACCGGGACGCGCGCGGCGAACTCGAGCAGTTTGTGATCGAGCAGCGGCACGCGGGCTTCGAGCGACACCGCCATGCTCATGCGATCGACCTTGGTGAGCACGTCGTCGATCATGTAGGTGCGCGCGTCGACGTAGAGCGCGCGGTCCATCGGATCGAGCGACCGGCAGTCACGATACGCGTCGCGGAAGCTCGAGAAGGCATCCGCGTGGCGCACCGCGTTCGAGAAGTCCCCCGAGTAGAGGCGAGTCTTCGCGTCCGGCTCGAACATCCCGTAGGCGTGTTTCAGTGCGTAGGCCTGATCGGGGTCGGCACCGAGATGCCTGAGCGAGCGCGCCCCCTTCACGGACAACGGAAGGGCACGGCCGATCCAGCCGGCAACGCGGCTCGCGCCGCCGAGGGACGTGCGGGCGCGTTGTTCCCACTGCTCCACGCGGTGACGCGCATACCCGGCCCAGAGCTCGTCGCCGCCGTCGCCCGAGAGGGCTACCGTGACCAGCGCGCGCGCGGCCTTCGACACGTAGTAGGTCGGGACCGCCGAGGAATCCGCGAACGGCTCGTCGAAATGCCAGGCCAGCTTCGGCAGCAGGTCCTCCACCTGCGGATTTGCGACCAGCGCGTGGAACTCGCACCCGAGGTGGCGCGCGACCACTTCCGCGTGCCGGACTTCGTCGAACTGCGCGTTGTCGAAGCCCACTGCAATCGTGACCGGCGGCGTCGCGCTCGCCTCCTTCATGTAAGCGACGACAGTGGAGGAGTCGATGCCGCCGGAGAGAAACGCGCCGAGCGGGACGTCGCTGATCAGGCGCAGCCCGACGGCTTCGCGCAACAAGTGATCGAGCTCCTCGAGATATTCCTCCTCGCGCAAGGCGTTGCCGTCACCCGTGAACGTCAGATCCCAGTAGCGCGAGATGCGGATGCGCCCCGCTTCGGCGACCAGCACGTGGCCCGGAGGAAGCTTGTGAATCCCGCGATAGATCGTGTCTGGCGCCGGAATATAGAGGAGCGTCAGGTACGCGTCGATCGCCTCGGGCCGCCAGGCGCGCGGCACCTGCGCGTCTTCGAGCAGCGACTTGATCTCGGAGCCGAACACGATCCCGGCGCCGGGCAGCTCCGCGTAATAGAGCGGCTTGACGCCGAGGCGGTCGCGCGCCAGCAGCAGCCGCCGGGCCGTCGCATCCCAGAGTGCAAAGGCGAACATGCCCCGGAACCGGTCCACGCAGTGCTCGCCCCATTGCTCGTACCCGTGGACGATGATCTCGGTGTCGGAGCCGGTGCGGAAAATGTGGCCGTGCGCGATCAGCTCGGCGCGGACCTCGGCAAAGTTGTAGATCTCGCCGTTGAAGACGACTTGAACGGTCCCGTCTTCATTCGCGAGCGGCTGGTCGCCGGTCGCGAGATCGATGATGCTGAGCCTGCGATGTCCCAGCCCGATGCCGGGCGCCAGGAAGTAGCCGGCCGAATCAGGGCCGCGATGCGCGACGGCGTTGGTCATGGCCGTCAGCACGCCCCGGTCGACGGGTCGCAATGGATCGTAGTTGAACCGTCCGGTGATCCCGCACATGTCAGATGCCCGCCGCCTCCGCCGGGTGCGCGCCCGCCGAGAGTGGCCGGTTCCCGCTCGAAAGATAGAGGTCTTCGAACGCCGCGATCATCCGGTCGAAGGAGTAGCGCAGCTGGATCTCGGCGCGCGCGGCCCGTCCCATCGCGGCGGCGGCCACCGGATCGTCAATCAACGTCCGCAGTGCGACCGCCATCGTATCGAAGTCTCCGGGAGGCACGAGCAGCCCGGTCCGGCCGTCGTCAATGAGGTCCAGCAGGCCGCCAACGCCGCAAGCCACCACGGGAAGGCCTGCCCCCATCGCCTCGATCACGCCGTTCGGAAACGCTTCTGAACGTGACGGCAGGACGAAGGCGTCAGCCGACGCGAGGAGTGCGGGCACGTCGTCTCGATGTCCGAGAAATTCGACGTGCGCGCCCAGTCCCCTGGCCTGCGTGAGCTCGGCGAGCTCGCTGCGCCGCGGGCCTGCCCCGACGATGCGGAAGCGCAGCTCGGGATGCGACTGGACCAGAATCGCCGCCGCCGCGAGCAGCGTTTCGTGACTCTTTTCCGGACGCAGGTTGGCGACCGTGACGATCGTTCGAATCGCCCCAGCCGGCTTACGCTCCGGGAATGCCGCCAGGTCGACGCCGTTGGGGATCACCGCAATCGATGCCGGCGCGAGCCCTTCCCGCTCCAGCACCTGACGCGCCGCCGGCGAATTCGCGACGACCTTCGTGGCCGTGCGATATGCGACCCGCTGCAGGCGAATCTGCCCGGCGGACTTGTCGGGGTTGAGCTCTCGACGGCTGCCAATCCGGACCGGCACTCCGGCCAGGGCCGCTCCAGGCAAGCCGAAGATGTTCGCGTAGAGGTCGCATGTCTGCACCACCGCAATGCGCTCGCGCCGGCACCACCGGGCGAACGCGAGCATTTGCGCGAGAGTCGCCGGCCTGGCGAACCCGCGAATCGGAAACTCGACGATCGAGGCCGCCCGTTCGACGATGCGCGGGAGCCAGGCTCCCCGGCGGTCGAAACAGGCGACATGGACAAGAAATCGGCGTGGATCCAGCCGGCGGATGAGCTCGGTCATCTGCCGCTCCGTGCCACCCGGCTCGAACCGGGTCATGAACACGGCGACCGGAATTTGTGGAGACGGCTTCACAGTGACCATCTCAGCAAGGCGGGTGCCACGGGCCGCAGAATACGGTTGAGGACTCTGGGGTTAAATTCTTCCACTATTGCCCAGCCGGTAATTTCTTGAGCCCATCCATTACAAGTGTAGCTCGGGTGAAAGAACAGGTGTGCCACGATTACACGGCGATCTTTCGGGGGCGTCTGGCCGAGACAGACCTTCGAGGGGCCGCCACCGCCAGGCGCTTCAGCCAATCGCCGGGGCGGAGCGCGCCAAATCCGGCTGGCTGAAAGATTCCACGCCGCCCGCCCCGTCCAGATACTGCCGATGCCAGAGCTCGAACACCAGCAACTGCCACAGGCGCAGGGTGTGGTCGCGGGTGCCGCCCAGATGTTCCTGAACCAGGCGGTCGACGAACGCCGGCTCGAAGTAGCCGCGCTGCCGCGTCTTGGGCGAACGAAGCACGTCAGAAAATACGTCAGTCAGCCCGCCGCGAAACCACACTCCGAGCGGGACGCCGAAGCCCTGCTTCTTCCGGTCGATGATCCCGGGGGGCAGCAGGGTGCGGAACGCTTCCTTGAGCACGTGCTTCCGCCGTCCGTTCGCAATCTTGAAGTGGGCAGGAAGCGTGGCGGCGAAGTCGATGACCTGGTTGTCGAGCAGTGGCACGCGCGATTCGATCGAGTGCGCCATGCTCATGCGGTCCACCTTCGTCAGCACGTCCTCCGGCAGATACGTCTCGAAATCGAAGCGCATCATCCGGCTGTGCGAGGGGAGTGCGGCAAAGCGATCGAACTGCGCGCCGAGCGTGTCCTCCGCGCTCCAATCGGCCAGCGCACGGCGGACCGCCGGGGCATACAGCGCGTCCTTCTCGTCGGGCTGGAAGAACGCCACCGAATCGAGATACCGCCCGTTGTCGTCGCGCGCGACGTGCCGCAGAAAATTTTTCCCGCGCGCGCCGTGCGGCAGCACCGGCCACAGCACCGACGCGATCGCGCGTCCGCCCGGCAGCCCCAGCCGGTCGAACTGCGCCACGCGGGAGTGCGGCAGGTACCGATCGTATCCACCAAACAGCTCGTCGCCACCGTCGCCCGACAGCACCACCGTGACGTGCTTCCGCGCGATTTCAGAGACATACCATGTCGGGATCGCCGAGGAGTCGGCGAACGGCTCGTCGAAGTGCTGCACGATCTGATCGAGGATCGCCAGGCCGTCTGGGCGCACGACGAACTCATGATGATCGGTGCCGAAGTGCCGCGCCACCGTCCGCGCGTGCTCCAGTTCGTCGAACTGCGGTTCGTCGAAGCCGATCGAGAACGTCTGCACCGGCCGGTCCGAGGCCTCGGCCATCAGGCCCACGATCACGCTCGAGTCCACGCCGCCGGAGAGGAATGCCCCGAGCGGCACGTCGCTGATCATGTGCGACTTCACCGCGTCGGCGAGTACGCCGCGCAACGCCCGCGCCGCGTCGTCCGCACTGCCCGGGAACGATTCGGTGGCGCTGACTTCCCAGTACCGGGTCAGCCGCGCGCGCCCATCCTGCCAGCGCAGCAGATGCCCCGGCGGCAGCTTGCGGACCCCCTTGAACAGCGATCGGTCACGGGGCGCGTAGAGGAACGACAGATAGTGATCGAGCGCCTCCAGATCGATTTCGCGTTCGACCGCGCCCGCCGCGAGCAGTGACTTGATTTCCGATCCGAAGAACAGCCGGCCGCCGCGCTCGGTGTAATGCAGCGGCTTGATCCCGGCTCGATCGCGCGCCAGGATCAGCGCCCGCTGCCGTTTGTCCCACAGCGCGATACCGAACATGCCGCGCAGCCGGCTGAACGCCCCTTCCCCCCACTGCTCGTAGGCGTGGACGATGGTTTCCGTGTCGCTTGCGGTGTAGAACGCGTGGCCCGCCGCCTCGAGCTCGGCGCGGAGCTCGCGGTAGTTGTAGATCTCGCCGTTGAAGACCAGCCAGATGGACCGATCTTCGTTGTGAATCGGCTGGTTGCCGGTGGACAGATCGATGATGCTCAGCCGACGCATCCCGAGACCGACTCCCGCCTCCACATGGATCCCCTCATCGTCGGGGCCGCGATGCCGGATGACCTCGCACATCCGGTGTACAAGCGCGAAATCCGCGTCGTGGCGGGGTGCCATGACCGGGTCGGCGCGTTCAGCGTCAGCGTCAGCGAAGCCAGCTATGCCGCACATTTCAGTCTCTAGTCGTCAGTCGTTGGTCACGGTCGGTGCATTTTGTCGGTCGCAGTCGGTGGTCAATCTGTCAGTCATAGTCGGTGCCATTCCGTCAGTCACACGCGGTAGCTATCCTGGTAGTCACACTCGCCACGGACAGCAGACTCAACCCCCGGGACCCGAAGCGCACGACGAGTGGCCCAGCGCAAAGATTCACCATGGACTGAGAGGGCGCTGGTGACTCGTGACTTGGCGGACTGGACCTGGCTGCGACTGGTGACTTGTGACGTGCCGACCCTGGACTGTGGCCGCGACCTGGTGACGTGTGACTTGTCGACCAAGACCGTAGACTGTGACTAACGACCAGTGACTAACGACTCATGCACGGACGGGGCCAGCGGAGCGCGGAACTCCGTGCCGCCGATCAGGATCGGTACAACTCCTGTGGCGCTGCCGACTTCGACAAATGCGACGCGTGCGTCGGTGCGGGCCTCGTCGCATCCCCAGAGCTGTCCGGGGCTGCCGCCGGCCTCGTCGCCTGGCGAGAGTTCAATGGCCGTCAGGAGGATGGCGTCCCGGTCCTTCCAGCTGAGGCGAAAGGCCGCCGAATGCCACGAGACGCCCGCGCTGCTCGTGACCGGCGTGGCCGCGAGGGTGACGGGAATCGCGATGTCTGCCGCACAGGAGATAAAAGTCGCGACAGATCGAGGAAACGGACCTTCGCTGCGATCGCGCAGGCAGATCGCGGGTTCGACCCGGCCGTATTCCGGGGCGTAGGTGTCCAGTCCGTTCGCCTCTTCCGGCGCGAGCACCTGGAGGGCGGAGGAGCTGGCAAGGGTGCAAACGATGCCGTCGAGGTGGCGCAGGACGACGCTCTTTCCGTCCTGAATGGCTCGCCAGGCGGGTTCAACGTGCCAGAACGCCTCGGCCTTCGCCGCGGGCCCCGCAGGCCCCAGGAAGTGGTCGATGACGACCCAGCCGAGGCCGTGCAGCGCAAGCACACCCCGCGCATGGATCGCCGGCATGTAGCCGTCGTGCATGCCTTCCGCGTAATCGAAACCTGGCGCCGATCTCCAAACCAGCGGACGCGCGTCCGCAACGGCTTGCCAGTGGAACGGGCCGCGGGGCTCCGACTGAGGCCGCCCGTTCAGCACGACCGTGTTGTGCATGGCGGTCGCTCGAAAGCGGTCCCGGAGCGCAGCATCCATCGTGTATGTCGCGGTGCCGGAATCGACCAGGCACTGCCGCCCGGCGACGGTGAGCGCGATCGCCAGCGCGTCCGCGTGTGCGTGACCGCCGTTGAGAAACCCGTGGCGTCCCGCATCGAAGACCAGGTGATCGCCCTGCGCTGTGCGTGAGACGAAATAGCCGCTCTCCGGGAGCGCCGCGGACGGCCACGGCGATACGCGACGCGGCAGTTCCTCGAGCGGAAAGGCGCCGCACTGCCAGTAGACCTCTTCGGGGATCTCGCTCACAGCGAGCTCGGGCACCTGCAGGATGACGGAGGCAGCCGCAAGCGTGTCCCGGCAGTCCGCCGCTCGCCGTCCGCAGATCGGAAACAGCTGCCCGCCGTCGTCGTCGCCGATGAGCGGCAGGATTCCGTTGTCGTCCGCGATCGTCCGCAGGTAGTTCGCCTGCCGCAGCGCAGCGTGCTCGAGCGCGCCGGCCGCGGTGTCGCCGCTCAGGCGGGCGACCTGAGTCGCCAGCAGATAGAAATCGGTCGAGTACCGATGATAATGCGCCGAAAGCTCCGCATGGCCGCCGTCGGCCTTGATCTGACGATCGATTTGCTCAACCAGAATGCGGCGGCCGAGGGCTTTCAGGTGGACGCTGGATTTCAGTTCCGGCAGCGCGCAGCCGGCGACGTACAGCCCGAGCGCTTCGCCGGAGAGGTGGGTGTTCGGACTGAAATACGTCGAGAGATTGTGCGCGATGTGCAGCAGCTGACGATCGAGACCGAGGAGCAGATCCACGATCCACGGCGCGTCGCCGGGCTGGTCTTCCCTGGCGGCGCCGGCGAAAAAGTGGAGCGCCCACACCCACGACACCGATCGGAATGCCACCTCCAGCATGCTCGCCCAGTTCGTGCCCTGGAGCGGACGGTTGGTTGGCAGCCAGTCCTCCAGTTGATCGACGAAGCCGGCGTAGTAGCGCCGCTCGCGAGTGAGCTGGTATGCGCGGCCGAGCCCCAGCCAATGCTGATGCCGGTTGATCTCCCAGATGATCTTGTGATCGCCGGACTCCGCCTCGAGATACGGCACCGCCGACCAGTAGCCTGCGGGCATCTGACGATCGTGGACCGGGTCGCGCTGCCAGGCCGGCGGATGCCCGAACGCGACGTCGCGGTAGCCGAGAATGTCGTAGCGTCCGGCGAGCATGCTGTCGGCCCGACTTGACGCCTCCGTGCTCGCCGCAGGAAAGCGGCGCGCGATTCGACTGGCGAGCGCATCGAGCGTGCGCGGATCGAGCGGGAATGCGGAACGCCGCGATGCAAAGTGCGCGGCAAGCGCCTGGTGCGCGCCGGCGGCATCGTCTTGGAGGAGCGCCCGGATGGCCTGGGCGATCTCGCCAGTTCCCGTGCCCGCAGATGGGGAGAGCAGCGAGGCAAGCCGGCGGCGGCGCCATCGAGGCGGGGCCACGGAGGCACGCACGCGTCCCGCTGTCTTGTGGACTTCGCAGAGCAGGCGAAAGCGCACTTCTTCCGCGTCCATCGATCGCAGCCGGCGAAGCAGCGACATCAGCGCTTCACCATTAGGCGTGCAGCACCGGGTCCGGCTCGGCGGCGCGTACCAGGCCCCTGTAGAGCGCCATCCATCGCGTGCGAACGGTCTCCCACCGGTACGGCTCGCAGCTCGCTCGCGCCGCGGCCGCGAGGCGGCCCCTCAAAGGCCCGTCGTCGATCAACTGCCCGATCGCGGTGGCCGCCGCCTCGTGATCGTTGCAATTCACGAGCAGCCCGTGGACGCCGTCGGTCAGGATCGCCGGAACGCCCCCGGCGTTCGTCGCCACCACCGCACAGCCGCTCGCGAACGCTTCCAGGACGGACGAGGGCATGTTGTCGATGTTGGGCGTCTGAAGGTAGATATCGGCGTCCGCGTAGTACTGCCAGATGTCCGCCGGGGGAACGCGGCCGGCGAAGCGGACATGGCGAAGCCCCAGGTCAGCCGACATCTGCCGCAGTGACGCGTCCTGGGACCCGGCGCCGACGAGCGTCAACGTCGCCTCCGGATATCGCGCTTGCACGAGGCCGAACGCGCGCAGCGTGCACCCGACGTTGTAGAGCGCCTCGAAGTTGCGCGTCGACAGCACCGCCGGGCGCACGGTCTCGCGGCGGCGGAACGCGAAGCGATCCAGATCGACGATGTTCGGGATGATCGTGGACGCGATGCCGAAGCCGGCGAAGACGTCGTGCAGGAAACGGGACGGGACGGCGTTGCGCGCAACCGACCGCAGCGTCGCGCGCGCGATCGCCGATCGCTTCAAGTGATCCGGCGCCTCGCCGCTGCGATAGTTCATCACCACCGGTCTCCCGAGCATCCGCGCGATCAGCACGGCAGGAAGCGGCGCGAGCAGAAAGGAAAAGTACGAAGCCGAGAAGACATGCACGATGTCCGCACGGCGAATTTCGCGGGCCAGGAGCGGCCAGTAGACGAGCTGCGTCCCCACGGTCCGAAGGTATTTGACCTGGAGGAGGTGCCGCAGCGGGCCCGGCGGGACCGGGTTGATCGGAACCAGCCAGGCCTGAACGTCAGGGTCGCCGCGCCACGCATCGATCAGACGCTGCGCCTGTACCGCCTGTCCGCCGAGGATGCCCATGGACGGCGCGACGATGGCGATTTTCAGCGGGTCAGACCTGGAACTATGCATGAGCTGGTAATATCGCTATCCAACTGTGCAAGGGACGCGCCTCGGCTCTGCTGTGTCCGCGGATGATACGAAGCGACCTCTTCTGTTGCAGATACCACGGGTAACACGTTCCTGTTGCAACACAGCCATATCGCATTACACGTAGAAACGCCCAGAATTTGGATCACAGCGTAAATTTTGCGTACGGTTGTGTTCTGGCACGCTGACGATGAAGCCGTCGCATTTTCAGTCACCCCTGCATCTATTGGGTCTACTGTGTTTTTCACGTTTTTTCTCGGATTGGACACCAGATTGCCTTCCCCCGGGCAACGGATACTAGAAAAGCATGCGCTCTCGAGCGCTGCGGCCTGACCACCGTTCCATTTAACACCGCCGTCGTGTCGCGAGCACGCGCTAGTGCGCACCGGGCTCGTTGGTCACCATGGCTGGCAATCAGTCCGGAGTTACCCCGTGCACGTGACCCATCGCCCCGCCGCGTGGCGCAATCCGCTGCTCTGCGTCGTCATCGCCCTGACCGTTCCGGTCGTGGCGGCGACACAGACGCAGACGCTGGCCGATCTGGGCTTCGCGGCCGTCCGGCCGGCCGCCGCTAGCACTTCGTCGAGCCGCGTGAGCGCCGGGACTTCCAAGTCTGCGGGCCATCGCCGGACCGTCCGGTCCGCGCCGCGAACGGCAACAGCTGCCCCTCAGCCCTCAATCGCCGAAGTGCTGCCGCCGATATTCGCCGGAGTGCCGGTCGCTTCTCCGGACACGACGGTCCTCATGGAACCGCAGCCGGAAAGCACGACGCCGGCACCGATTGCTGAGGCCAGCGCGCCAGAGACCGTGATCACGCCCGCTACTGAGCCGTCGAATCCGGACGCACCGCAGAACGTCCCGGCTGAGCCGAAAGCGATTGCGCCCGCCGGTCCGACGACCGACGGCGCCACGTCATTCAGTGGCATCTCGCGCGGGGCCGAAATGACTGCCGGCGCTGCCCTGGCCGCCGCGGCCCCGAGTGCCGCCGTAACCACCGTTCCGTCGCCCCAGTGGGGACGCCCGAGTGACGCCGGGGTCGCTAGCGGGTCCGCCGCCTCCGCGCGCCGGCCCGGCGGGACCTCAGCCCCTCAACCCCGGACAGCTCGCCCGGATCGCGCCGCGCCGGCCACCCAGCCGGCAGCCGCTTCGCCCAGCGTCAATTCGTCCGTCGGCCAGGCCACGCTGGGGACTGCGCCCCAGACCGCTGGCAACGAGGCCCCGGCGGCTCCTTCGACGCCCGCGGTGACGCCGGCGGCGGACGCGCCCACGACCGTCAGCCCCGCGCCGGACGGTCCGCAAGCCGTGACTCCGGTTACCGGCGAGCCGCCAGCCGATAACCCCGCGGTCGTCGGACCGGTGACCGTCAGCCCCTCTCCTGGGCCGGTCCTCTATGCAGGGGCCCAATTGCGCGTGCTGCAGTGGAACCTTCATCACGGCGTGGGTACTGACGGCGTCTACGATCTCGATCGCCTCGCGACGTGGATGGCCTCGATGAACCCGGACGTCGTGATGTTGAACGAAGTCGAGAAGAACGATTACTGGGGGAACGAGGACCAGCCGGCCCGCTACGAAGCCATGCTCGAGTCGAAGACCGGGCGTGAGTGGTACGGCGTGTTCTACCAGGAGTTCGGAGACTGGACGGCAGCCGGCAAGGGGCACGTCATTCTGTCCACCTATCCCTTCGAGTCTACCGACAAGACCGTGATCAGCTACAGCCGCGTGATCGGTGCGGCCCGGATCGTCGTCAACGGGCGCACCATCAGCCTGCTCAGCACCCATCTCGATCCGGACTCGCTCGCTTCGCGACTGACCCAGGCACAGGAAGTGACGCGCTGGGCCACCGGTCAGCCGGAGAACCGGATCCTCGCCGGCGACATGAACGCCTGGCCGGATCAGACCTCGATTGCCGCGTTCAACACCACCTATAACGACTCGTGGACGGTCGCGGTCTCGAAAGGCCTTGCCGTCAGCTTCTCGGGCAACAATCCGGTAGGGGCCACGAAGAACGGACGCATCGACTACATCCTGTATTCGAAGGGGGCGGGCAATCTCGACGTCATCGAAT
>JBDTSX010000009.1:0-19044 GCA_039930925.1 Acidobacteriota bacterium
TGTCCACCCACCCGGCCGCTCGGCGGCATCCGCCGGAGCCGGATCCGCCGCGGCGCGCGCGACCTGATGCGCGATCAGCATCGCATCCGCAGCCGGCGTGAACCAGGTGGGATGGCGGGGCTCGCAGACCACCTCGCCGCGGTGCAGGGTGCGCAGCAACTCGAAAAAACGCGACACTATCCGCCGCTCGAACGCGAGCCACGGCGGCACTTGCACCAGGAGCGGGCCGCATTTGCCGCCAAGGCCCGAAATCTCGCTCAGGAACCGCTCCAGCGGAATGCGAGCCCGCCGCAGCTTCTGATCGTGCGTGATGACGCGCGGCAGCTTGACGGCGAAGCGGAAGTCTTGCGGGGTACTGCCGGCCCACCTGGCGTACGTGGCCGCCGCGTGCGGTCGATGGAAGGACGAGTTGATTTCGGCGCCGGCGAAGACCCGCGCGTAGCGCTGCAGGTGCGTGCCCTCGCCGTCGAACCGGTGCGCGGAGAGGCGCGGCAGAGACCAGCCGGCGGTGCCGATGAACAGACCGCCCGCCGTCATGGTGCGGCTAGGGTGTGGTCGCCCGCGTGCCGTAGATTTTGGCACGGAGCGTCAGAATCAGCGAGCCCTCAACCGTATCCACCCGCACCACCACGAGGTGCGCGAACCACGCCTGCAGACCGCGGTGCTCGGCGAGCCGAGCCAGATCGACGTGCACGTGATCGACAATCACGGTGATACCCGAGGGAAGTGAATCGAGGAGGTGCAGGGCCGGGGCGACCATCGACAGCAGTCCGCCTGGCTTCAGCCGGAGCACCAGCACGGGCGAGCCGGGCAGTTCCGGCTGCCCCTCGATGACCAGCGTCAGGTTGATCGACGGCAGGAACGAGCCGCCGACCTTCACACGCACGCCAATCCGGTTGCCCGCGTGCGACTGCACGTGCAGCTCACGAACCTGGGCCGGCAGCGTGACCATGCTGGCAAGGATTTCGTTCAGCAGCCGATCGGAGATCGGCAGCACGATCGACCCCTCGGTCCCCTCGAGGTCAGGAAATCCGGCTTCCTGCTGCCGCATCAGGATCTGTCGGAGGCGTGGATCCATGTGCTTCGAGGCTGCGCCATCGCCACGACCGTCCGTCTACCACCCCCTGATTGGGGCGGGCCGAAGTCGTGCGCTGTGGAGTGGTGCGCGCTAGCGGCGCGACCGCGCCGTTAGACGGCCGGACCGACGGACGTCCGGCGGCAGTCTTCGCACCGGAAGTAGAGGATTGGAAACGATTCGGACCGCCCGAAGATGCGTGCATTCGGACTGCCGCACTTCGGGCAGACCTCACGCTGCGGAGCCGCAACTTTCGGAGTCGAGGTCCGCGTCTTTGGACGACGCTCAGCGGGACTGGGATTTGAACTCATGGGGATACCCTGAATTGTAACGCGAATTCGACGTCGTCAGACGCAGATCACGCACAGTTTTGCAAATTTCGTTTCACCTGAGCTCGCAGCACACCCTTTAAGACGCCTGAACCCCTCGGGAAGCCCCACGCGCTAGATCAAAAAGTTGCCGCCTGCGCCCCTCCTCGCATGATGAGGTTCTCGATCAGGAACTCCATCATCCGGTCGGTGTTGATCCCGCTGTGGCCGCGGTCGGGCCCGACCTGCAGGTCGAAGCTCTTTCCTGCCTGCTGCAACGCATTGACGAGCTGCATCATGTTCGACGGGTGCACGTTGTTGTCCGCGGTGCCGTAGTACAGCATCAGCCGGCCCTTCAGGTCCTTGGCGTAGGTCATCGCGCTTCCGGCGTCGTATCCCTGCACATTCTCTTCCGGCAGCCACATATATCGCTCGGTATAGACCG
The DNA here is from genome assembly GCA_039930925.1 of Acidobacteriota bacterium. Classification (GTDB taxonomy): domain Bacteria; phylum Acidobacteriota; class Vicinamibacteria; order Vicinamibacterales; family 2-12-FULL-66-21; genus JALZOC01. The sequence goes on from JBDTSX010000009.1 coordinate 1,829, forward strand.
TGTCGTAATGGTTCCAGGCGGTGACCGGCGACGACGATGACGCGACCGAGAACACCGCCGGATGGCGCAGCAGCGACATGAGCGCGACGTACCCCCCGTACGACGTGCCGTAGATTCCGACGCGCGTCTTGTCGAGGTAGGGACGGTTCCAGAGCGACCTCACCCCGGCCGCCATGTCATCGACCTCGACCTGTCCAAGCTTCAAATAGAGCTGGTCGAGCACGTGTTTCCCCTGGCCGGGAGCGGCGCGGGTGTCGAGATTCAGGACGAGAAATCCATATTCGGTGGTCGCGGTAGGGGTGACGAACGTTTCGCGCGCCGTGTTGCTCGTGGAGGCCGGGCCGCCGTAGACACTCACCAGCGCCGGGTACTTGCGCGACGGATCGAAGTTCGAGGGGAACTGCAGCAGTCCGTGCAGCGTGGTTTTGCCGTCCGCCGAATTGAACGTGAACAACTCCGCCTTCTTCAATCCCAGGCGGGTGAACTTGGTCGTGTCGCTCTGGGCGAGCTCGGCGAGCGTCTTACCCGTCGCCGCATCAGCGACGCGCGTGGCCGGAGCCACGTCGTGGGTCTGGTAGGTGTCGATGAAGTACTTGTTGTCCGGCGAGATCGCGCAGGTGCCACGCGAGGCCGCCTTGCCCTTGGCTCCCTCGGTCAGACAGCTCCCGATCGTGTGATTGAACGCGGGATCCGTGAGCCGCACGTCCCCCTGGCCGTCCAGTCCCACACGATGGAGCTGGAACTTCATGTAGTTGTCGCCATCGCGCGCGTTGTAGAACAGCACGCCGGCGGCGTCGTCCACCTTCACCACATTCCCGACTTCGGCTGAGGTGAAGGCGGTCAGCGGCGTGATCAGCCGTCCGCGCAGATCGTACAAGTACAGGTTGTTCCAGCCGTTGCGCGCCGACTCCCAGATGAACCGCCGGCCGTCGTCCAGGAAGTGCATCGAGGGGTTGTTCTCGATCCAGCCGGTGGGCCACTCTTCCCGCACCACGACGCGGGTGGCGCCGGTCGCAGGATTGGCCGCGACGAATTCGAGGATGTTCTGCCGGCGATTGGTGCGGTTGAACAGCAGTTCGCTGCCGTCGGGCGACCAGGCCACGTGGTAGACGTAGTGACCGATCACCGCGTTGTCGAAGGGCTTGCCGTCGCGAACGTCGATCCGCGCGGACTTGCGCGTCGCGACATCGTAGACGAAGAGATCGACGATCGGATTCGGTGCGCCGGCCTTCGGGTACGCCTCGGTGTCCACCGAGCTCTGGAGCTTGGTCTGGTCCATCTGGAGGAAGTAGTCCGGCACCTTCGCCTCGTCGAACCGGTAGTAGGCGACCTTGGTGCTGTCCGGCGACCACCACATCGCCGTACTTTGCGAGAGTTCTTCTCCGTAGACCCAGCTGGCGGTGCCGTATTTGATCCGATCCTTCTCGCTGCCGTCCGACGTAATCCGGGTCTCGTTGGCGCCCGTGATGTCGCTCAACCACAGGTTGCGATCGCGGTAGAAGGCGTTGAGTTTGCGGTTGGGCGATTCCGCCGAGTCCATCTGGCGGCCACGCTCCGGTCCGCCGCTGAAGGCGCGCGGCCCTCGCCCCCCGGGCTCGAACGCCGCGGCCCCCGCCGGCGTCGCGGCGTTGGTCGTCACGCTGTATCGATAAATCTTGCCTTCCTTGGCGTACTCGAACGTCCGCGCGTCCTTCCATTCGCCGCTGACCGTGCCCGGCTTGATCGCCGACGGAATCTCCCGGCTCATCTTCTGATACTGCTCGTAGCCCGGCATGGACTTGAGGCGATCCTGGGCGCGGGCCGTCACGTGGAAGACGCCGGCGGCCACCGCCAGGCTGAGGCCCGCCTGGACGAGCCGAGAGGGGGTCCGATAGTTCACTGTGTCTGTCTCCTCGACGCAGCAGGACGATGCGAGGCCCTGGCAAGAAAGGCCAGAAGCGTAAGGCTATTTTACTCCGCATCCTGCCAGCGGCAGGCCGACGCCATGGGGACAGTCAATCGGGACACTCAAGGTTGAGTGTCCCCGTCCAATGGGGGCCCCGTCCGGTCAGGACGGCTGCGTGACGTCGGCGACGACGAACCACTTGCCCGACGCATCCCGCATCCAGACCCGGACATAGGCGCCGGTCTCGGCGGGGGTGCCCGTCAGCGCGTAGGTGCCGTAGCTGTAGCCCAGATCGCCGGCGGCTGAAGCCTCGGCGCTCGACGACTTCGCCGACATCGACGCCGCGTGCTGCGTCAGCCAGGCACCGATCGCAGCCGGGCCGACCACCGGGAGGACGCCGGCACGATGGAGGCGCGAGCTGGCGGTGAGCCGGTCCGCGTAGGCCTTGCCCGCGCCGCCGGCGGCAACCGCGTCGTTGAGCGCACGATCGGCTTCGAGCAGGGTGGCGGTCGCCGCCACTTTCCCGTCCGCTCCACTGTAGTGGGTCGGCAGCGACGCGCGGACAAATCCCGGCGCGAACGACGCCGGCTCCGGCAGCCTGACCCCCACGTCGATGAAGACGCGCCACGCGCCGTCAGGCTGACGGCGCCACACCGAAAGGTAATTACCGTACCGCGGCGCCGGTTGCGGCGCGGCGTGATTGACGATCGTGGACGGGCCGGTCAGCCATCCGAGGTCGTTACTCGCCGCGACATCCCCTGTCCGTGGCTCCCAGACAATCTCGAGAACCGAAAACGGCTCGGCCTGCTGTGTGCGAAGCCGTTCCTTTGCCGACGTCGCGCCGGGCGCAAACGCGATCGCATCGTCCGCAAAGTAGTCGAGGAACGAGTCGCGCAGCCCTTTGACCGTGGCGGTTTTCGCGAACGCCCGCTCGGTCTCGACCAGCGCCTGGAGCTCGGTTGACATCTTCTGCTGCGCAGTGACGAGCGCTGTGATGAACAGCACGGGGACGAGAAGCGTGACGAATGCGCGAGGACGATGATCTTTCATAGCGCTGATCTCCGCGGGTGCAGTGAACGTATCACTTCTCGTGAAACGAAGTCCGAATGGTTTGCGTATTAGGCCTACAATGCAGGCAACGAACGCTGCACGAAGACGCCGATCGAACACTCGTGAATTCCCGAGCATCGAGAACGAGCCTGTTCCTGAACGCCCATGCCTGAAGCCTACCTCGGTGAATTCGAGCAGGTCGTACTCCTCGCGATTCTGCGCGTGAAAGACGATGCCTATGCGAGTCCGATTCGCGAGGAGATCGAAGCGCGGACGGGACGGTCCGTCGCGCGCGGCGCGCTGCACGCGGCGCTCGAGCGGCTCGAGTCGAAACGTTGTCTGCACTCGCGGATGAGCGGTCCGCTTGCCGAACGGGGAGGGCGATCGCGCCGTTACTTCACGGTCACGCCGACCGGGCTGAGCGCGCTCCGCACCTCACGCCGCGCCTTGCTCCGACTCTGGAGCGGCCTCGAGTCGATGCTCGAGCGATCATGACCCGCACTTCCCCACCGGCGCTCGCCGAGCGTCTGCTGGTCCTGCTGCTAGGCCCAGGCGAATGGGCCGAATCGATCGCCGGCGACCTGCACGAAGAGCATGCGCGGCTGCTCGACGACGATCGGCCGTTGGCCGGACTCCGCGCGCACGCCTGGTACTGGATGGTCGCTCTCCGGCTCGGCCTCGGAGGCGCCGCCCGGCGAGCCGCGTCGCGACGACGCCCGACTGGTATCCCGACAGCGCCACCGACTGATGGAGATTCTTTGATGCGAACACTGGAAATCGAAACGCGATATGCGCTGCGCTCGCTCTGGAAACGGCCCGGCGTGAGTGCGCTCGTCGTCCTGACGCTGGCCATCGGCATCGGCGCCAACGCGGCGATTTTCGAGATGATCGACGCGCTGGTCTTGCGCCCGTTCGCCATGCCAGATGTCGAGCGGATCGCGATGGTCGCCGAGGCGTCGCCGGCCAGCGGCGCCGACAGCCGCGAGACCGTCTCTCCCGCCAACTTCCTTGACTGGAAGAAGCAGGCCGACACATTCGAGCGGCTCGCCGCGTTCGAATGGTGGGACGTCAATCTCGCCGGAGGCGATGAACCGGAGCGAGTGGCCGGCTTCACCGTGTCCGCCGACTTCTTCCCGGTGCTCGGCGTCCAGCCCGCGCTCGGGCGCATGTTCACCGCGGACGAGGAGACTCCCGGACGCCACCGCCGTGCGGTGCTCGGGTACGGCTTGTGGCAGCGTCGATTCGGCGGCGATCGGGCGGTGCTCGGCCGGACGGTCCTTCTCGACACCGAGCCGTACGAGATTGTCGGCGTCGCGCCGCGCGGGTTCGATTTTCCGATGGGATCGCAGATCTGGGCTCCCCTGTCCCTGGATGCCGCCGCGGCGGCCAGGCGCAACGCCCGCTACCTCTCGGTGATCGGCCGTCTGGCACCGGGCCGGACGCTCGACGACGCGAAGGCGCAGATGGCGGTGATCGCCGACCGGTTGGCGCAGCAGTACCCGGAGGCCAACCGCGACCATACGGCGCGGGTGTCCACGCTGCTGCACGGGATGCGGGACCAGGGGCTCGGCCCGATGCTCTCGCTGTCGCAGGCCTCCGCGGCGTTCGTACTGCTGATTGCGTGCGCCAATATCGCGAACCTGCTGCTGGCGCGCGGCGCCGAGCGGCAGCGTGACATTGCGGTCCGTCTCGCGATCGGCGCCAGCCGCGCGCGCCTGGTGCGCGAACTGCTGCTCGAAAGCGTGCTCCTGGCGCTGGCCGCGGTGCCCGCCGCGGTCGGCGTCGCCTGGCTCGGGATCTGGCTGATCCGGATCAACATGCCGCCGCGTCTACTCCGCTTCGTGACCGGCTGGGATCACCTCGACGTGGACGGCCGGCTGATCGCCTTTACGGCCATGCTCGCAGTCGGCACCGCGATCGTGTTCGGCATTCTTCCCGCCTTGCAGGCATCGCGTCCGCGGCTGGCCGACGCCCTCAAAGAAGGCGGCCGGAGCACGACCGCCGGTCGGCATCGCCAGCGTCTGCGCCGCATCCTCGTGGTCGCCGAGATCGCGTTGTCGCTCCCGCTCCTGGTCGCCTCGGGCCTGAGCATCATCGGCGCGAACCGGTTCCTCCACGGACCGCAGGGCTACGATCCCGACGGCCTGCTGACGCTGCGCGCGGTGCTCCCGGATGCGCGGTATTCGGATGCCGGCGCGAGACGCCGCTTCGCCGCCGATGTCGTCGAGCGGCTGTCGCAGAAACCGAATGTCCAGTCAGCCGCGGCCACCAACAACCTTCCCTCCGGCAGCTCGAACACCACACGCTCGATCGAGATCGACGGACGCCCGGCGCCGGATCCCGCGAATCCGCCCACTGTCGATTACCGCACCGTCACCCCCGGCTTCTTCGACACGATGCGGATCGCCGTTCCGCAGGGCCGCGTCTTCACGAGCACGGATCGCGAGGATGCGGCCGAGGTGGCGATCGTCACTGAGTCGATGGCCGAGAAATACTTTCCCGGCATGGATCCGCTTGGCCGCCGCATCAAGCTTGACGGCGGCGCCTGGATCACCATCGTCGGCGTCAGTCACGACGTCATCCACGACTGGTTCGATCATCGCCGCTACCCGACCGTCTACCGTCCGTTTGCACAGTCGCCCGGATCGAACGTCGCGTTCGTGGTGCGCGCGGCGGGTGACCCGGGCGTACTGACGACGGCTGCCGGGCGTGCCGTGCGCACGGTTGACCCGTCGCAACCGGTGTTCGACGTGATGACGATGCGGGAGCTGCTCTATGAAAAGACCGTCGGGCTGCAATACATCGCGGTGATCATGGGCGTGTTCGCGGTCCTGGCCCTGGGATTGGCGGTCGTGGGTGTCTACAGCCTGATGGCGTTCATGGTGGCACAGCGCACGCATGAAATCGGCGTTCGTATCGCGCTCGGAGCCAGCCGCGGAGACGTCCTGCGCCTGGCCGTCGGACAGGCGGCGCGGCTGACGTGTGCGGGGGCGATTGTCGGTCTGGTTCTCGCGAGCGCGCTCGGCCGGCTGATGGAGGCGGGTCTACTGGGCATTGTCTCGAGCGACGCGCGTGTCTCCTTCGGATTTGCGGCCATGCTCGTGCTCTCGGCCCTGGCGGCTGGTTATCTGCCGGCGCGCCGCGCGACGGCGATCGATCCGATTGTCGCGTTGCGCAGCGAGTGAGCGCAGCCGGGCGGTAGCGTGCCGCTTCGTAAGCACCCCGGGAAGACGCGGGCATCCGGCTGCAGCCGGACGCCGCGGGGGGCTCATGTCTTTTGCGTCACCAGACGTGCGATCAGCGCGAGGAGCACGGCTACCGCGCCGCCGAGCAGCACCCAGAAGACCCACGGCGCCACGAGCAGGTCGCGCGGCGCAGGCGCGGCCGCTTCGGCCGACGGGGTGATCTCGAGCGCTTCACCTCCCATGACGCGCGGGGCTAGCAGCGCCAGATCGTACCGCGGCGCGGATGCGTCCCGGCTCCCGTAGACGAGACTGAGCGGCCCCTGAGCGGGGCGATAGAAACGCAGCCGATAGGACGGCAGCAACAGTTTGACGCCGCTGATCGGAAGCCGGCTGTTATCCCCTTCGTCGATGGTGAGCAGCACGTCGCTCGCGTCGGTCTGCGGCAAGGTCAGGAGCAGGGCCGGCGCGGCCGTCTCCTGCTCCGAGTGCGACCAGTTTCCGGTCGCGACGACCTCCACCCACGGATCCCGCCGTCGGCGATCGGCCGGCCGCTCGATGGCGACCTGCACCGACCGCTGAAACACCCGCGCGGACGTTTCGAGCGCCAGCCTGCCTTCCGGAAGACCCGGGAACGGAACGTGGAGCTTGTAGGTCGAGGTGCTGTGGCCAGCGACGGAGGCGGCGACCGCCGCGGTGGACTGCACTGGCTCCAGTGCCAGCGGGATCGGCAACGGCTCGCTCCGGCGCTCGACCAGATACGGGATCTGCCGGCTCGACGCGTCCACGATCCGCACGTCGGCAAAACGCGACGATGGTCCGCGGCTGTGCGCCAGCGCGGCCGGATCGACTACGAGGGCGACGAGGCCGGCTCCTCCCTCCGGCAGTGCCCGTTGGTAGCTGAATCCACCAATGTCGAGCCCGGCCCCGGCCTCGGGCATCAGCGCTGCCGCGGTCGCCGGTTCCGCCGGCGAGAGCTCTCGCACGTCGCCCCATTTCGCGTCGGGCACGATCGCGACCCTGACCGACTCGCGGACCGCCTCGAGGTCGTAGACCGGACTGACCGCGGACGGATTGCCGTACCGTGCGACCACGGTCCCCACCGGCGCTTCGAAATAGATCCAGGGCAGCGCCGCACATTGCGCGGTGGCGCCCGAGAGGTCCAGCGGCGGGTTGCTGCCATCCTCCACGACCAGCTCGAGCTCCGCTTCTGCCGGTGCGAGCACGGGGATGCGCAAGGAACCCGCCGACAGGCCGTCGCGCTCGACCCGCTTCAGCAGCCCGCGTCCAAGCTCCACCGGCACCGCCTCGCCACCGACGAGCCGCGATTCGTAGACCACGGCATTGCGCAGTACGTGGCCGGCGCGAACATCGAGCTCAATCGAGGCGATCGGCAGGTGTGGACCGGGTAGGCGCACGCGGAAGCGGCTCACCCCCGGCTCGCTCGGCCGGCGTTCGACCGCAAGCGGCGCCACGAGCGTCGGCGGAGGTGTCGCGGCGGTCATCCGCCGGGCGCGAACCGCCAGCGGCGCGGCCACCCGCGCGCTGTTCCGATCGTCCCAGGTGACCCGCAGGTAGCGATACGAGCCCGCGGCAAACTCGAGCGTCGTCTGGCGCAGCGACTCCGCCGGTAGATCGAAGAGGGTTCCGTCGGCGACGAGGATGGTCCAGCGCAGGCGATCGCCGCTGCCCTCGAGCCTGATCCGCTTCAGAAACGGGGACGCAATCGCGGACACGGCGATGGCGTCAACCGCGAGCGCGCGCCCGAGGTCTGCCTCGAAGCCACTGGTCTTCTCAGTACGCGCGACCGGCAGCACCTCGGCGAGCGCCCACTCCGGTTCGGTCGGCGGCGGATAGATGAAAATGTGCGGAACCGGCGCGCCTGCGCCGTCGAACAGCCGGAGGTCTCGAAGGCCGTCTTCCGCCAGCGGTCCGGAACGTCTCGAGGCAACGATGAAGGGCGCGCCGCCGGCCAATAGCGGCACGTCGATCGCCAGGCGCTGCGGACCGGCTCCGGCCGGAATGACCGCGCGTTCATGCCTGAAGCGGGCCGGCGCCCCAGGCGGTTGCGCCGCGGTGGCGACGGCCGCTGCGATCATCGCGACCGCGCACACACACCACGAGAGCCGCGACGTCGAGAGCGCGATCGCGACGTGCGCGAGCCGGCGTCGTCGATCACCACTCACTGTGCCGGCTCCTGCTTTGCGAGGACAAACTTTTGAAGCGCCAGGGAGACCAGGAGCAGCGACATCGCCAGCCCGACGAACGATCCCACCCGGTACAAACCTCCCAGCGAGCTGAGGTCATACAGGAAACACTTACACGTCGTCAGCGTGATCAGGACGAGCGCGGTGATGCGTCCCGGCTTGTTGTGCAGGTAGATGCAGGCCGCGAGGAGTCCCATGCCGAACAACAGCCAGCCAATCGTGTAGGTCAAGTCCTGCGAGACGCCGACGCCGAAGCGGAACATGATCGACGGGCCGACCGCGTAGAAGTCCGCGATCTCGATGTTCAGCAGCAGGAACAGCAGGATCACGGAAGCGGCCGGCAGCAGGCGGGACAACCGCAGCCACGGAAGGACGATCCGATCCTCGGTCTTCGCGAGCCACCATGCCGCCACCATGAACGCCACCGCGCACGCGAGGTAGGCATACAGATACCAGTTGAGGATCCGCATCGATCCTCGAGGCTCGTAGAGAAACACTTCCGGATTGAGTGCGAGCCGCGCGAAGACGGCCATCAACAGCGCCGCGGCGGAGTACAGCAGCCCGCGATGCGGAATGCGGCGGTACAACCAGGCGAGCGCCGCACCTTCAAGGGCCCAGCCGATCGTGATCCACTGCTGCTTCAACTGAAGCGGGATCGCGACCGTGGCGAACGCGAGCGACGCGCCCGCGACCAGCGCAAGACGGCCGAGGTCACGCTGGCCGGAAGGCTCCAGCTGCAGCAGTTGCCGGAGCAGCAGTGCCATGACTGCTCCTTCGAACACCGGCAGCGTGCCGACCATCCAGCCGTAGCCCCCGGCATTCAGCGCGGCGCGCGCGGCGAAGAAGAACATCGCGCTGCCCAGCACGGCCACGACGAACGGTGTGCGCTCGGCCTGCGCGCGGCGCCCCAGGATCAGAGGATACGCGACGAACACCGCGTAGATCCCGAATGACAGGACCAATAACCGGACCCACCCTGCCGCCAGGTCGCCGTCCTGCGCCTGGACCAACGCGGCGAGGCAGGCGGGGATGACCGCCCACAGCGCTACAGAAGGCCACGACTGGCGCCAGCAGAGGGCGAGCAGAATCGCCAGGTTCACAACGTGCGTGGCAGCCACCCCGGCAAACGGCGGCGCCGCGCCGAAGGAGACCGCCAGGATCGCGGTGGCCTCGCCCATGCACAACACCACCGCCGCGGCCGACGCGGCCCCCTCATCGTTGGTTCGACGCCGGGCGACCCGCATCCAGACGAGCGCGTACGCGCTGGCGATCGCGGCGGCAACGAGCGCCACGAGACCCCACGGCGACCCTGCGGTTGCCGCCCATGCGGCGACGATCGCCGCGGCGGCGCCGATTCCAGCGGCGTGCAAGGTGCCGGCCCGGGTCACGAGCGACACGGTGCTGGCCGCGAGCGACAGGACCGCCAGCGTGGCGAGCCACGCCCACGGGGGCAGCGACCAATCACGGTTGACGGCAACGAAAAGCAGGAACAGGTGACCGACCAGGCCGAGATACAGGCCGTTCACCATCGTCGCCGGCGCCGGCGCGTTGCCTGCGTGCAGCGTTCCGCGCGTGCGGACGTGCGTCCACGCGTGTCCGCCGAGCGTAATCAGCGTGAGCATCGTGAGCACGGTCAGCGACGGCACGACACCGACCGTGGCGGCCGCGCGCAGCCACCAGCTGCCGAGGACCACCCACGACACGCTGCTGCCGACGATGGCGATGAACGGCAGCCCGCCCGCCGCGCTCTCAACGAACAAGCCGGCATTGACGATCGCGAGCAGCAGCGCCAGCGCCCAGAGCGCCGCCGGAGAAATCGGGCCCATCGACAGGAACAGCAGCAGGCCGAGACTGGCAATCAGCACGATACCGGCGCCGCTTGCGGGCTCGAGGGGCCTGCGCCGCCGTCGCGCCATGGCGGGAACCGCCATCGAGACCACTCCGAAGATTGCGTAAATCAGGACCGCGGTGCGCAGCCGGCCGGTTGTCAGGTGCGCCGACGACCACGACGCCTGCGTGGCGATCGCGAAGAACGCGGCGACGAAGTAGAGGGGACCGCGCCCGGTGACGATCGCCCGCCCCGCGATCAGCAGGAGGAGCGGGAGCAGCGTCCCGAAAATCGGCAGCGGCGCGGCAAAGGCGGGCTCGATGCGGGCGAGCACCACCGGCACGAACAACAGCAGCGGCGCCGCGTACGTTGCCGCGGCCCCGGGCTCGTCGAGCGGCCGCCCGAACCGCGCGGCAATCGCGTCGGCGACGGCGTAGAACGCGACCAACACCGCGTAGAAGGCCAGCGCGGCGGTGGCGCCGCTCTGGGCGTAGGACACCGCCAGCCACATCGCCATCACCAGCAGCGTCACGATCGCCCCCACCGCGTGCAGGACCCCGCGTCGGCGCGCGACCGCGATCGCCAGCAGCCCGGCATCCACCAGCAGCAGGAATCCAAACAACAGCCATGGGTGGCTGCCGTAGGCCGGCACCGCGCTGAGATACACCGCAAAGAGCAGCGGCAGCGCCGCCGCCATCATCGCGGTGCGCTCGAACGTCACCTCCGCGCCAGGACCGCCGGGTTTTCGCCGCCCGAGCATCAACCCGCCGAAGGTGATCAGCGGAAAGATCAGGAAGACCCCCATCGCGAACGTGAGGTCGCTCTGTTGGAGGAACTTGGAGACCCAGCCCCATTGATAGAGCGTCGTGAACACCAGCGTCAGCGTGGTCAGCACCGGCCAGGTCTGACGATAGGCGACCCAGGCCAGCCCGATGTTGAGCAGCATCAGGTAGGCGAAGAGCGGGATCGGCTGGTTCTGTCCAGACGAGAGCATCGCCGGCGTGGCAAAGCCGCCAAGCAGACCGAGCACGGCAATGAACATCGACTCCCGCCGGATCGACAGCAGCGCCGCGACGGCAGTGACGATGCCGAGTAGAGCGAAGGTCGCTGACGCGGGAATCAGGTTCCAGAGCGCGTGCGCGGCAAAGAACGTCGCAAACAGGATCGCGATCGCGGCGGCGTCGACAGCGTTGGCGGTGCTCGGATAGTTGCGCGCCACCTTCAGCTCGCACACGACCAGCAGGGCGATGCCGACGAGGATGCCGATGAGGACGCGGACCGGCGGCTGCAGCCAGCCGTGCTCGACGGAATACTTCAGGAAGAAGACCGCGGCGATCACGAGCGCAATGCCCGCGATGCCGGAGAACAACTTGACGCCGACCAGGCTCTCCCAGTCGAAGGGAGGCGTCGGCGGTTCCGGCGGACGAGCGGGGATCGCAGGCGGGCGCGGCCGGGCGGGCGGAGACGCCGCGTCGGCGGATCTCGCCGCCACCGGCCCGACCGGCGGCGCAGCGGGCCGAACCACGACCGGCGCGACCGGCAGCGGCGCTGGCCCGGTCGCTGCGGGGATTGCGGGCACCGGCGGAGACACGACCGACGCGGGGATGGGACCGCGAGCGGCGATCGACGGCGCCGTCACCGGCGGGGGCACCGGTGGCGTTACAAGAGGCGCCCCGCGTTCGGGCGCGGCCGCGCCGCTCGCGGCCGGCGCCAGCGGCGCCAGCGGCGCCACGGCGAGAGGCGCAGGCGCGCCGGCGAACTCCCCGTCGTCCGAGGCCGACGCGGCGCTGCCGCCTTCGCGCACCTGGCGGCGCAGCGTGGCCACCTGGGCATTCAGTTCGCCGATCGAGACGCTCTGCTTCGCGACGATCTCCGACAGCTCGGCGACCCGCGCACGCGTGCGCCGCGCCGAGACCCACGACACGATCGGCAACACGAAGGGAAGCGCCGCAAGGAGCAACCCGACCAAGAGCAGGAATTCCACGCGTCCTCTCGACCAAATCGATTTTTCGCTGGGGGAGCGAGCCAGTTTAGCCGACTGTGGGGCTCGCCGTCAGCGCAATGACTGATAGTCTGTGCTCGCCCCGGCGCGATTGTCGTGACCGCGCGATGAAAAAGAGCTGCGAAAGGGTGTGCAGGCGCGCGCAATGGCCTTGGATACTGTGGGAACGACGTCAACCGGGCCACGGTCGACACCGCTTGTGATTGGGGTTGCCGGGGGGTCAGGCTCGGGGAAAACCACCGTCGTGCGGCGGATCGTCGAGAGTCTCGGAGACGGCCAGGTCAGCGTCATCGAGCATGACCGTTACTACCGGGACCGCAGCGACCTGCAGATGGAGGAGCGCGCGGCGCTCAACTACGACCACCCCGACTCGCTCGAGACCGATCTGCTCGTGCAGCACGTGCTCGAACTGCGGGCCGGCCGCACGGTGAACGTGCCGCGGTATGACTTCGCGCGCTACGAGCGCGAGCCGGACACGGAGACGGTCGCGCCGCGCCGGGCGATCATCGTGGACGGCATCCTGATCTTCGCGGACGCCGGGTTGCGGAAGTTGATGGATGTGAAGGTGTTCGTGGACGCCGACGACGACACGCGGTTCATCCGGCGGCTGCAGCGGGACATCGGGAGCCGCGGCCGGACCGTCCCTTCGGTCATCGAACAGTACCTGGGGACGGTCAAGCCGATGCACCTGGAATTTGTCGAACCCAGTAAACGCTATGCCGACATCATCATCCCGCTCGGCGGCCACAACACCGTGGCGATCGACATGCTGCTGACGCTGATCCGCAGCCTGGCCGGATAACCGATTCAGCGAAGGCCGACTACTTACTTCGCTCGGTGGACGTTGGTCAGCATGACCGGCAATTGCGCGTAGTCTTCCAGTACGAGAACGTTCTCATTCAGCGTCGGCTTGACCGCAATCGCCAGCTTGCCCTCGCCGTGGCCGTCCTTGTCCACATGCAGTTCGATGCGAGTCACCGGGTAATCGAGCGTTCTGGATCCGCTCTGCGCTTCCCAGAAGCCGATCGGCCGATCCGTGGCGAGGACGATCTGTCGTCCGCCGTCCTGTCCGGGCGTTTGCCGCGCGTAGCGCAAGTCGTAGGCGAGCGACCCCGGCGTGCTGATCCGGCCGACCGCCGGTTCCTTCTGCAGCGCCTTGAGCAGCTCGTCCGGTGATTTCCGAAGAGCTTCCAGCAGTCGACCCCGTTCCACTTCGGGCGTCCATTTACTGATCACGATGTCCACTTGTGCCGTTCCCGAACGGCCGGTCGCGCCCCCCTGATCGATGGCGGTTGCGACAAAGTGGTCCGGTCCCGAACTGCCCTGTGCGGCGGGAGACACCGCGAGTATTGCGGTGACGATGACCGCGGCGCCAAGGGCCGCCAACTGACGTGCTGCGCGCATAAATCCTCCAATGATGCTGTGACGTACTGCAGGCTGTGCAATCAAGAGCGGTGCCATCTGACATCATGCCGAACTGCCGAATGATCAGATTCCGCGCCGCGTGGGCAAGTCCCGCGCTCCTGTGCGTTGTGCTGGCCGTCCTGCACACCTGGCCTCTCGCCTCGGACCCGGGCACGCTCTCGCGCAACGACAATGGCGACACGCAGCTGAACGAGTGGATCCTGGCGTGGATCGCCCACCAGCTGCCGCGGGTGCCGGCGCACCTCTTTCAAGGCAATATCTTCTATCCGGCCCACGATACCCTCGCGTTTTCCGAGCCCTTGATCGTGCCGGCGTTGCTCGGTGCGCCGATCGCATGGCTCGGCGGATCACCCGTTCTGGTGTTCAACCTGATGGTGATCGCGGGCTTCGCCCTGACCGCATACGCCGGCTACGGGCTCGTCTACAGGTGGACCGGAGATCGCACGGCGGCGCTCCTCAGCGGTTCGACGTTCGCGTTCAACACGCATACACTGACGCGGCTGGCGCACGTCCAGGGGCTGCACCTTTATGGCCTGCCGCTCGCGCTGCTGGCGACCGACCGTCTCCTGACCACGGCGCGTACGCGGGACGCGTGGTGGCTGGCCGCGTGGATGACGGTGCTGGCCTACACCTCGGGCTACCTGATCGTGTTCGGCGCGATCATGGTCGCGGTGGCGGTGCTGACGCGCGCCGCTGACTGGCTGCCGCGCCGGGGCGCGGTGCTCGAGCGCCTCGCGCTGGCCGCCGGCGCCTCCGCCCTCGCGATCCTGCCGCTGTGGCTTCCCTACCGGCGGGCCGCGGCCGAACAGGGGATGGTCCGGTCGCTCGCGGCCGTGAGCGAGTACTCCGCCAGTCTCAAGGGATACCTGGCTGCCGCCGGCACGATTCACATCTCGACGTGGAGCGCCTCTTTCTTCAAGGATCCGGTGGACAGTTTCTTCCCCGGATTCGTCCTGATCGTGCTCGCTGTGACGGCCATCTGGATGGCGTTCCGTCCGGGACGGCGTCCAGAGACCACGCTCCTGCGGCGGCGCGTCCTGATGATGATGGCGATCGCAATCACCGGGCTGGTGCTGTCTCTTGGAACCAGGACACCGGTCTACGGATGGGTCTATGCGATCTTCCCGCCGATGCACGGGCTGCGCGCCGCGGCGCGGTTCGGCAATCTGTTCCTGCTCGGCATGTCGGTGCTGGCCGGGCTCGGGCTGGCGTCGTGGCGCGCCGCGCGACCGCGGTCGCGGCAGCTGGCGGCGATCGCCGCGGCGCTGGTCGTTGCGGCGAATCTCGAAGCGTTGCGCGCGCCCTTCGAGTATCGGCGCTTCGAGGGAATTCCGCGCGTCTATACGCTGCTCGTGAGCGAGCCGGTTGTCGTGCTCGCCGAGGTGCCGTTCTACCCCCGACAGGCGGTCTTCGAAAATGCGCCATACGTGCTGAACTCGACGGCGCACTGGCGGTCCCTGATGAATGGCTACAGCGGCTACACGCCCGCGTCCTACGGGCAGTACGCGGACGTGTTCTGGTACTTCCCGCGAGACTACGCGATCCAGGCGATGCGCCGCGCCGGCGTGACGCACGTCATGGTGCACCCCGAGCGCTTCGGACGTGACGGCGACGATGTGGTCAGGCAGATCAGTGCGCGGCCGGAGCTCGAGCTGATGGCGGTCGGCGCGCACGGCATCCGGCTGTATCGGCTGCACTGAGCGACGCGGGCGCACCGTGCGGCGCAGCAGCAATCGAAGGCCTAAATACCTTGCGGAAGCGTGGGGCGTCCTGTAACCTTGAACCGTCAGTAGAAGTTTAGCCGCCTGCTTTTGCCTCTCGCTCTAGAGCCGACGAGACCACCTCGCTCCCCTCAGCCCGAGCTCCGAAAGCGACAGGAGTGGACACCCGCTCATCCTAAGCTTCCTCACGTTGGATTCCGGGCACGGGCCCGCACCCCGGCGGGCGTCAGCCGGGAGAGGCTAGGAGCATCAGAATGGGTCGCAAGTTATACGTCGGCAATCTTCCGTACTCGATCGGCGAAGCGGAACTGCAGGAACTGTTCAGCAAGGCTGGCAACGTCGAGACCGTGCGCGTCATGCGCGACATGGCGACCGGCAGGGCACGCGGGTTTGCGTTCGTCGAAATGGCGACGGATGAAGAAGCGCAGAAGGCCGTGACCGACTTCAACGAATACGAGCTGGGCGGGCGCGCGCTGGCGGTCAACGAAGCGCGGCCGAAGCCGGAGCACTCCGGGGGTGGCGGCGGATTCGGCGGCGGGCGCGGACGCGGTGGCAGTGGTGGCGGCGGCGGCCGGGGTGGTGGTGGCGGCGGCGGCGGTTCGCGCGGGCGTGAGCCGCGCTGGTGATTGGATCGCTCATCACTCATCACTCATCACTCATCACTGATCGCGAATCACTGATCCTCAATCACTGATCACGAATCGCCGAATCGCCTGGTCAGCGATTCGGGATTCAGCGATTGGATTCGAGATTCAGCATTCCAGGATCGGTGATTCCAGGATGAGTGATTCGGGATCAGTGATGCGTGATCAGCGATCAGTAGTTCCAAATCCCCCCCGCGACGTGGTGCGCGCGCTCGCCGCTTCCTCCCAGGTCACCCGCGTCGCCGGCAGCAGGATCCCCTGCGCCAGCCGATCGCCGGCTTTCACCTGCGCGGCGACGTTCCGGAAATTCACCAGCGCAATCTTCACTTCGTCGGCAGGGCCGCAGTAGTCCGGGTCCACCACGCCGACGCCGTTGGCGACCATCAGGCCGCGCTTGAGCGGCGTACTGCTGCGCGCGAAAATCGCCAGGAACATGCCGGCCGGCACCTCGATCACCAGTCCGGTCGGGACCAGTGCCACGTCACCTGGATTGATCGTCACGTCTTCCGACGCGGCCAGGTCGAATGCGGCAGCGCCGTCACTTTCGTAACGCGGCAGCGCCACGGAGGGAGTCAATCGGCGGATACGGACGGTGGTCATGATTGATCAGCGGGACGTCTGAAATGGCAGAGGTCAACACCCCGGCACGGGGGCCAGGTAGATTTCGACGAAGCGCCGCAGATCCGCGGCATCTCGATACGGATAGGTGGTGCACCGCCCGTGCGCGTTTCCCGCAATCAGCCGCGACACCTGCGCACGCCTCGCCGCGTGATAGAGCAACAGCACGCGCTGCCCCGTCTGCTCCGACCGGCCGAGGACGTAGCCCACCTCGAACCCGACGCCGTAGCTCGATCCCGACGCCTCGGCGATCAGCAGATCGGCCTCGTTCAACCACCGCAGATCCCGCTCGAACACGTCGCGCTCGCTGAGCGCCGACTCGGCCCGATCGACGTCGTCGTCCAGCAGGTGACGCGTCAGGACGGTGTGCCCCTGCCGATCGAGCAGATCCGCGACCGCGCGGACCGCGTCGAGCCCTCCGCGATCGCCACGCACGGTACACGCCAGGTAGATGTTCATCGCCCGATCGGCCGCGGGTATTATGGCGCACCTGGCGTTCGCGGCGTAACGCCCGCGGCGATCTGCGCGGGAGCTGCGCCGCCGTCTGATACGATCGCCGACCCGTGATGCGTGCGTCTCTTCGGCCGCGAACAGTCCTGCTCGTGTCGCTCGCGGTCGCCGCGGCCGCGGTGCTCAGCTTTCGCGGCATCTACG
>JBDTSX010000010.1:0-18793 GCA_039930925.1 Acidobacteriota bacterium
GGCGACAACGTCACCACGGGATATTACGGTGCGCCGGACGCTACCGGTGAGGCCGTCGTCCGGCCAAAGCCGGACGCTACGGGAGACACAGTCGGCGGCGGTTCTCCGTCCAACGGTTCCCGACAGGTTCTGGCGCCGTGGTCGCGAACGCAGCGGTTCTTCAGAACCGGCCTTGGCACGGTGCTCCGCGTCGCCACCGACCTGCGCGTAAATGGACTCGAGTGGGTTCCCGCACACGGTCCGGCGATTCTGGCGGTGAACCATCTGAGCTCGATGGACGTTCCGCTGGCCTTCGCCGTGCTGCCGCGTCCGGTCATCATGCTGGCGAAGCAGGAGCTGCGGGGATCGCGGGTGCTCGACTGGCTGCTCGCCGATATCGGGCGCGCCATCTACGTCAACCGGGGGGACGGGGGGCGCGAGGCGCTCGAGCGCGCGATCGCGGTGCTCGCCGGCGGCGGGGTCGTCGCGCTGGGGCCGGAAGGCCGGCGGAGCACGGCGGGATTGACCGAAGGGCACACCGGGGTCGCGTATCTCGCGGCGCAGGCGGGGGTTCCGGTCGTCCCGATGGCCGCATGGGGGCAGGAGCAGCTCGCGCCGTCGTGGCGGCGTCTCCAGCGGGCGCCAATCAACGTCCGGTTTGGACCGCCGCTGGTCTTTACCGGCGCATCATCGAGCGCCCTCGAGCTGCGCGGGTTCACGGACGCGGTGATGCGGGCGATCGCCGCCGAATTGCCGCCCCAGTATCGCGGGGTCTATGGAGCAAGCGAATTCGCGTCGGCGGTTGGGAGAGAGGTCCGCTAGCCTGCGAAATGCGGCATCACCTGCTCGGCGAAGGTGCGCATCGACTCCATGACCACGGCGTGGGGGACGGTCCCCATCTGCATCACCAGGATCAGCTCGTCGACACCGGCCGCAGCGAAGCGCGAGACGATCTCGCGCGCGGCGTGTGGATCGCCGATGATCGTTGCGAGCGTTCCCCCGTCCCTGGTTCGTGCCGCCATCGCCTCGTCGAGCTCCGCCGCCGACAGGTGGCCTCGCGAAACGTCCTGCGGTCCGACGGTCCGCACGGTGGAGAAGAAGTAGGCGGCAAGCCCCTCTGAAAAAAACCGGCTTCCCCGGAACCCGAGCTCACACGCGCGCCGATCGTGCGGCAGCACCAGCGCAGCGGGCGTGCAGCAAAACACGTTCGTTCTGCGGTGCGGCGGGACGCTGGACCCGCCGATCGCGGCGCGGTATGCGTCGACTTTCTGGCGCAGGTAGGCGTCGTTGCCGGCTGAAAAGTTCAGCGATCCCAGTCCAAGCTCGCCGGCGGCGAGGACCGATTCAGGCCGCGTGCAGGCGGCGAACATCGGCGGATGCGGCACCTGGACCGGCTTGGGGATGATCGGCGTCGGCGGCACGTGGTAGTGGACCCCGTTCCACTCGAAGATGTCCGAGCGCCACATCCGGTGAATCATTTCCAGCGCTTCGCGCCATTGCCCATCGAGATCCGCGCGGTCGATCTCGAACGCCTGCTGTTCGACGAGCGACGCGCTCTTGCCGGAGCCCCAGCTGACCCGTCCGCCGGACAGGATATCGAGCGTGGCGACGCGCTCCGCGATCCGAATCGGGTGGTTGTAGCGATGCGGCGTCAGTGTGACGGAGTGGCCGAGCCGCACGCGGCGCGTCCGCGCGGCGATGAACGACAGCAGCACTTCGGGAGCGGAACAGTGCGAGTACTCGTAGAGACCGTGATGCTCGACGGCCCACAGACAGTGATAGCCGAGTTCGTCGGCGAGGACCGCCTGATCGACGCAATCGAGAAAGGCCTGACGCTCGGAAGCCTGTGTGGGGGAGTCGATCTGCAGTTCGATCAGCAGCGAAAACTTCATGCGGGAGGGCGGACGGGCGAGGCGCCACCAGCACCGGGCGTGCTGGTGGCCTTGAGACCCCGCCTCAGAGCAGCGGGAACATCGATTTCGCCTTGCGCGACTTCTGGCGGACGACGATGATGACGGGCTGCGTCGTCGCGCCGATGGTGCCGACGGTACGCAGCTCCTCGATGGCGCCGTTGATGTCGTCGAGCAGGCGCCCCTCGCCGCGGCGGAGCCGTTTGATTGACTTGCGCCCTTGCTTGCCCAGGTCGAGAACGACCGGCGCGTTTCGTTCCGGCGTTCCGGTGATGCTGGTCGGTTCAGCGGCGATCGCTGTCGCTGTCGTGGCGGCCATCAGTGTCTCCTTACCAGTTCAGAATGCGGCTGACTTCGAGCTCTTTGCGGGCCTTGTTGCCCGCCTTGGCGTAGTTGACCGCGATATCGCGCAGCCATCCGTCGCGCCGCTTCCGGTTCGACCGGCGATGGCGGCTCGCGTAGCTGCTGCCGAACTTGTCGTTGGCGTCGGCGAGGGTGCGAACGAGCCGCTCGACCGGCTTCAGCCCCTTGGTCTGTTTCTTGTTCTTCTTGCGACGATTGAAGAGCACGACGGGTCGGAGGCTTCCGGTGACGTCGCGATCGAACACGGTGATCCGACAGATCTTTCTGCTCAGGCGAGGCGTGTCCATTTGTGCACTTTCAGAGCGACCGGCCTGGCCGCTCGATATGAGGACGTTATAGCATGACGGCCGCCCTGCCACAAGGTCGTAGCACGCCGCGCTCCCTTCTGGTATCGTCGTCGCTTCCCGCATGTTGTCTTCGCGGCTGATTCCAACGCGGCTCATCGATCCGTCGGCGCGCCCCCGGCTGGTGATCGCCGATGCGCGCCTTCCGTCCCGCCTCCGGACCTTTTCGGTCCTCCTGGCGATGCTGCGGTTCCTGTGGGCGATCGCGCTTCTCAAGCTCAAAGGCGATCTCGACAGCGGCGTGGCCGGGCAGGTGCTCCGTGAGCGGTTCGAGGAGCTTGGCGGGCTCTGGCTCAAGGCCGGGCAGCTGCTCTCGCTGCGAATCGATCTCTTTCCGCAGGCCTTCTGCCAGGAGCTCGCCAAGCTGCAGAACCGGTCGGTCGGATTTCCCACGCCGCTGGCCCGCCGGATCATCGAAGACGATCTCGGCGCGCCGATCGAACAGTACTTCGACGAATTCGGCGAGCGGCCCTTCGCGGTCGCCTCGATCGGGCAGGTCTACCGGGCCCGGCTGCGCCAGGAAGGCACTTACGTCGCGGTCAAGGTCCAGAAGCCCTACGCGCCGGAGATGTTCGCGCGGGATCTGGTCTTCATCCTGTGGGTCGTTCGGCTCCTGAAACTGGTGCGGTTCCGGCGGCACATGCGCTGGGATCTCGGCTACCAGGAGCTCTGCGAGGTGATGAAGGAGGAGCTGGACTTCCACTACGAAGCCTCGTCCATCCGGCGGATGCGGAAGTCGCTCCGCGGGCACCACATCTACGTGCCGCGCCTGTTCTCGAAGTACTCGTCGAAACGCGTCCTGGTCACCGAGTTCATTCACGCGGTCCTGATGGCGGACTACATCAAGGTCGCCGACACCGATCCCGAGCAGCTGGCCGCCTGGCTGAACGACAACAACGTCGATCCCCGCAAGGTGGCGCGGCGGCTGATCCACTCGATTTTCAGGCAGCTGCTCGAAAACAACCTGTATCACGGGGACTTGCATCCCGGGAATATCGTCCTGCTGCGCGACAGCCGGATCGCGCTCATCGACTTCGGCTCGACCAACTTCACCGAGCGGGAGTACCTGCAGAAGTTCCGGATGTTCATCCACGCGCTCGCGACGCGCGACTATGCCAAGGCCAGCGACCTGTGCCTGATGCTCACGGCGAGTCTGCCCAACATCGACACCGAGGAGGTCAAGGAGAAGCTCATTTACCAGCTGCGATCGTGGGCGACGCGCACGCTGGTGCGGGAGCTGCCGTACCACGACAAGTCCCTCGACAACGCCACCGTCAACGTCGTCACGGTCCTGGTCAACTACCGATGCACGATGGCGTGGTCGTGGCTGCGCATTCACCGGGCCCTGACCACGCTCGATACCTCGCTCATCTACCTCTATCCCGACGTGAATTACACGCGCATGCTGCAGCGCTATTTCCGCAGCGCGGAGGGGCGTCGGCTGAAGGAGATGCTCAGCCCGGAGATGGTGCGGCGCTCGCTGCACGCCTATCAGGTCAGCCTCGACATTCAGGACCGGATCAACGACTACACCCTCTTCCAGGGCACGCTGGTGCGGCGGCAGGCGCAGGTCTTTCGCGGCGCGACGAGCAAGGTGGCGGCGGTCATGGCCCTGGCGGCGCAACTGGCCCGGACCGCGGTCGCGGTGGTGGGCGGTTTCGGCATGATGCTCTATCTGCACCAGCACCGGCGGATTGAAGTCGAGCGGTGGCTCGGGCCGCAGATCTCGGGGGCGCTCGCGCGCGTTCCGCCCCTCGATGGCTTGATCTGGGTGGCATTGGGCCTGTCGTACGTGTATCTTTTGTGGCTACTCTTCAAAGTGAGGAAGCGCCTGCGTGAACGCGAAGCAGGCAGTCACGATCGGGTTGCTACCGTTTGACGCCTATGCCAAGCCTGTTGGTATCCGAGCTGCCGCAATCGCCCGTCCCGGTGACCCGCTGGTCAGGCGCGTTTCTCGATCGGATGCGTCTCGTCGCCGATCCCGAGACGGATGCGCTCGCCCTCGAAGTCTTCCAGCTCGGCGGCCCAAAAGCCCTCATCAGGATGACGCAGCTCCTGGAGGACTGGGAAGCGCCGATTCCCCAGGAGCTCCCGCTGCGCATGCGCGACTGGTTCTCGAGGCCGGTCGAGTACCCCGCGTTCGTGGACCCGGCCAGACTGCGCATCGCCGAGGAGCTCTTCGTCGCCTACGGTCCGGTGTCGACGGTGGCGCTGCTGATGTGTGCGCTGCCGCATTTCTTCACCAACCCGGCCGGGGCGCGGTCGTTCTATCTGGCCAAAATCTTCAGTCCGGACTCACTCCGCAACCGGATGCTCGAAATGACCCAGTTCGTCGCGAGTATCACCCAGTACGGCGGCCTGGCGCAGTTTTGGGTCGCTCCCGCGCAGCGGCGCCCGGACGAGGCGGTCCACGGCGTGCGCAAGGGAGGCGGGATGATGACCGTCCAGAAGCTGCGCGTCATCCACTCCGGCATTCGCATCCTTCTCAGCCTGCCCCGCGAACCCGAGCGGCGATGGGACACCGCGACCCTCGGCGAGCCGATCAACCAGGAGGACATGTGCGAAGCGATCCTGTGCTTCGTCTTCTGCACCATCGACTCGCTCGAAAAGCTCGGGATCGTCCAGTCGCCGGCGGAGCAGGAGGCCACGCTCTGCGCCTGGAAGACGGTGGCACATCTGCTCGGCATGCCCGAGGAGCTGCAGCCCGCTACGGTCGCCGAGGGCCGCGCCCTCCACAAGCAGCTCTTCGAGCGGTCCTGCAAGTCGACCGACGAATCGCGCGTGCTGATCGGGGAAACGCTGCACATCATGCGATGTATGATGCCGCGCGGTCTCAAGCGCGTGCCGCAGGCGCTGATGCGGTATCTGCTCGGCCCCCGGGTCGCCAATCAAATGGCCGTTCCCGATAACCGGGTGCTGCTGCGCACCCTGGGAGCCACGCACTGGCTCTGGGGCGAGCGCCTGGTGTTTGCGCGGCTGGCGCGGTTGACCTGCCCGTGGATCGTGCAGTGGATGGCCTCGTGCGAGGCCGCCCGGACGCACCCCATCTTGCCGGACACGCTCTCCAACACGTTCGGATCGCAGCGGGTCTGAGCCCACGCGGCGTCAGCGCCGCGCTTGGGCTTTCTGAAGGGCCAGGACGATGGCGCGCACGCTCGTCGTCGCGTCGAGATCTTCGTCGGGTAATTCCAGGTGGAAGTGGTTCTCCAGCGCGGCGACGATCTGCAGCCCCTGCAGGGAGTCGACGTTCAGATCGAGCCGAAGATCCGTGTCAGGACCGATCGAACCGGCCGGGGTTTTGGTGATGGCGGCGACGATAGCGACAACGTCCTGATCAATCGGGTCCACTGGGTCCTCGTGTGAAACGTCAGATGATACCAGCCATCGTGGATGCGCTGGAAGAAGCGAAGAGGAGATCACTGTGAAAATCGGGCTCATCGCAATGAGCGGCGTCAGAGTGTACAACCAGAAGCTGATCGCTGTCGGCGTCACCCTGCCGCAGTTCGTGAACCGCGGCGAGGTCATCGCCCAGTTGCCCTCTCTTGCACTCCTCGTGCTCGCCGCGGCGACACCCGAAGACATCCAGGTCGAGTACGTCGAGGTCGCGGACGTCAAGACGGTCGATCCCTCGCAGACCTCATACGACCTGGTCGCCCTGACGTCGTATACCGCGATGGCCTACGAGATGTACGACCTGGCGGACCGCTTCCGCTCCGCCGGCACGCCGGTGGTGATCGGCGGCCTCCACGCCAGCTTTGCCCCTGAAGAAGCCAAGGAGCACGCCGACGCCGTCTGCGTGGGCGAAGGGGAAGCCCTGTGGCCCGCGATTGTCGCCGACTTCCGCCGCGAAGGGGTTGCCGGCCTCAAGCCGTTTTACCGGGAAGCGCAGCCGGGGACCTACGATCTCGGCGACAGCCCGATGCCGAAGTTCGAGCTGCTGCTCGGGCGCCGCTACAACCGCATCACGGTCCAGACCGTCCGCGGCTGCCCGCTCGACTGCGAGTTCTGCGGCGCCTCCAAACTCTATGGTCCGAAATACCGCCGCAAGCCGATGTCGATGGTGATCGCCGAGATTCGCCGCATCAAGGAGCTCTGGGGCGACAACGCGTTCTTCGAGCTGGCCGACGACAACTCCTTCGCCAACCGCCACTGGGCTCGCGAATTCCTGAACGGCATCCAGGATCTCGATCTCCGCTGGTTCACCGAGACCGACATCTCGATTGCCGACGACGACGAGCTGCTCAAGCTGCTGGCGAAGAGCGGCTGCCGGCAGATTCTGATCGGTCTCGAGTCGGTCTATCCGAGCTCGCTCGACGGCATCGATCGCGCCAACTGGAAGCTGAAGCGGCTCAGCCAGTACGCCGACGCGATCAAGCGGATCCAGTCCTACGGCGTGACCGTCAATGGCTGCTTCATCATCGGGAACGACGGCGACGATGTCGGCGTGTTCGAAGCGCTCCGGTCCTTCATCGAGAAGAGCGAGCTGCTCGAGGCCCAGGTGACGATCCTCACTCCGTTCCCGGGCACCCATCTCCACCGGCGCCTCCAGTCCGAGGGGCGCCTGCTCTACGATCGCATCTGGGACAAGTGCACGCTGTTCGATCTCACGTTTCAGCCCAAGCAGATGACCCCCGACGAGCTCGTCGACGGACACACCTGGCTGATGACCCAGATCTACAACAAGGAACAGTACACACGGCGCAAGCGCCACTACGTGAACATCATGAAGGAGCTGCACCTGCCCTGGTACCAGGGGGAGGCAGCGTCGCTCGAGTTCTTCCAGTAGAGGCCTCTAGCCGGCCTGGGCCCGCCACCGGTGCTCACTGGAGCGCCGGTGGAGCGTCGAGGAGCCGCGGGATGAGCGGGAGGGCGGCTGAGAGGTAAAGCTGCCGGCACTCCTGCCGCCGCACCTTTCCGCTGGTCGTCCGCGGAATGCCGCCGACCGGCACCAGGCAGATCTCGTCCGGCCCGAAGAGAAACGCGGAATGGCAGCGTTCGCGGATGCGGCGCGTCAGCAACTCGAGCTCGTCGGCCAACCGCGCGCGTGTTTCGACCACCACGATGACCAGCGGGTCCACCGCGTCGTGAAGACCGAACGCGACCGAGGCGCCACGGATGACTCCTTCCACGCTGCCGACCACCATCTCGATATCCGGCGGGTGGTAGTTGCGCCCGTGGCGGATGATGAGATCCTTCAGGCGCCCGGTGAGATAGAGCCTGCCGTCGGCGAGATAGCCGAGGTCTCCCGTCCGGAGCCAGCCGTCCTTCATCGCCAGCGCCGTTTCCTCCGGACGGTTGTGATACCCGTGCATCACGGACGGGCCCGACACCGTGACCTCGCCCAGCATCCGTTCGGGGCAGACCTCGCCGGCGTCATCGATAATCTGCACGCGCTGCGTGGCCAGCGGGCGGCCCACCGAAATGAAGCGGCGTGTCCGTTCGCCGGACGGCGCCGGCACCGCGCTCGCGTCGTTCTCGAGGCGGTCGGCGTCCACGATGTCCACGATCCGTTCCCCTTCATCGGCGAAGGTCACCGCCAGCGCGCTCTCGGCCAGCCCGTAGACCGGCCGGACGATGCCGCGGCGAAGGCCGATCGCGCCGAACTTTTCTTCAAAAGCCTCGACCGCCGCCACGTCCACCGGCTCCGCGCCGTTCAGCGCGGTGCGAAGGCTCGCCAGGGAGACGCCCGAGAGCTGGTCCAGCGGCGCATGCCGTACCGCGTGCGCGAAGGCGAAATTCGGGGCCAGCGTAATCGTCGCGCGGAACCGCCCGATCGCGCGCAGCCAGGCGGTCGGTTCCTTCACGAAGAGCGTGGTCGGCATCAGGACAATCGGCACCCGGCTATAAAGGCCGGTGAGCGCTGCGCCGATGAGACCCATGTCGTGGTGCAGCGGCAGCCAGCTGACGCAGGCGGAGCTCTCGAACGCGATCGCCCCGGCAATGCACGCCGCATTGGCGATGATGTTGGCGTGCGTCAGCGGGACCCCCTTCGGACGGCTGGTGCTGCCCGAGGTGTACTGCAGCAGCGCGCAGTCTCCGGCGGAGGGGTTGTGGATCCGCTCGCCGGCGGCGGGCTGGCTCTCGACGTCGAGTACGCGGAGCGCGGTCGAGGCCGCGACCGTCTCGAGCACGTCCACGAAGCGGGTCGTCGTGGCGAGCAGGCGCGCCCCGGCGTCGGCGGCAATCCCCGACACGAGCTCGCGGTACCAGGTGAGCCGCGCGGCGTTCAGCGAAGGCGGGGTCGCGATCGGCACGGGCACGCCGCCGGCCGCGAGGATTCCGAAGAATGCCGTGAAAAACGTGAAAGAAGTCGGCGCGGCCAGGAGCACCGGGTCGCCCGCGCGCACGCCGGCCGCATGCAGCCGCCCCGCCTGTCGGAGCGCCCCGTCCCAGAGCGCGGACCAGCTGAGCGGATCGGCGGACCGGCCGTCGATCGAAACGAACAGCGCCGGCAGGTCGGGGTAGCGTTCGGACGGGACGGCGATCGCCTCGAGCAACGTGGTGGCTCGCGGCTCGTGCCACAGCGCGCGCCGTCTCTCCGACTCGATCACCGTCGATGCTTCGTCGACGGCGATCACGACCCCGGTCCGTCAGCCGGCTTTGCCGCGAGCGCCGTGAAGCACTGGCCCGCGAAGGTCCGCTCGAGTACCGTGGTCGTCAGTCCGGCATCGGTGAGGAGACGCCTGAGGCTGGTCTCGTCCACGTACGCGTAAGCGCCGCGGCGCTGCTTTCGTTGAATTCGCCACACGTAGTACAGGACGCGCACCGTGTTCCACGAGTATCTGAACGCCAGCTTCTGCATCGCGACCAGGCCGTTGATCGTTCGCTCGAGACGCAGGGTTTCGAAGTAGACCGCAAGGGCGCGAAAGCCTTCGGCGAAGGCGGTGATCACCAGTCGCCCGCCAGGCCGAAGCACCCGCCCGAGCTCCTTGACCGCGGACCGCTGCTCGTCGCGACTGAGGACGTGCAGCACGGCGCTGCACGCGACGACGTCGAAGCTTCCATCGGGGAACTGGAGGGGACGGGTCAGGTCGCCAAACTGGAACGTCGCGGTCGGGGACTTTTGCCGCGCCAGCACGAAGGCGGGCTCGCAGAAGTCGATGCCGGTGACGATCGCGCCGCGCCTCACCATTGCGGCCGCCATGTTGCCGGAGCCGGTGCCCGCGTCGAGCGCGCGTTCGCCGTTCTGCGGATTGAGCAGCTCCAGCTGACGCGCGATCATCGCCTGATACGGGCGCGCCTGCATCAGCGTGTCGTACACAGCGAAGTAGCGAGCCCAAAAGAGCTGAGCCGCGCGTGGCGCGACTCCTGCATCGGTGCCGTTAGAGAGAGACTGTGTCATGAATGAATACGATCGGTTGAGGGGCAACGCGGATGATATTCGCTCGACTCCGGGTCGTCAACCGCCTGCATGGACCGGCGAGTGGACGCTGTGGCTCGTCGTCGCGGCCATGGGCGCGCACTTCCTCGAGGAGTTCGCCCTGAACTTCAACGGCTGGGCGCTGCAGATGCTGCACGCCCCCGTTTCCTCCGAAGATTTTCACCTCACGAACGCCGCCGTGGCCATGTACTGCATCGGCTGTGCGGCGATCGGCTGGCGCTCGCCGTCAATTGCGCTCTCCGGCGCCGGCATCGGCGTCGTCAATGCCATCGGCTTTCACACCGGGTCATCGCTGTTGTTCCTGGCCTACACCCCGGGCACGACCACCAGCGTGCTGCTGTTTCTGCCCACCGCGGTCGTCGTCTATCGGGCGGCGCGCAAGGACGGCGTGCTCACCCGCCGCGCGCTGCTCGTCTCGTTGGGCGTTGGGGTGCTCTGGCACCTCTTCATGGGCGGCGTATTCGCGATCAAATACTTCGCGCCGCTCTACCCCTGATCCGGCCGCTCTATTCCTGCGCCACCGCGTGTTCCGGGGCGTCCCATTTGATGATGCGCAGATCGAGCACGAAGATCGCGTACAGGACGGGCACCAGGATCAGGGTCACGAAGGTCGCGACGGTCAGGCCGCCGATCTGCGTGTAGCAGAGGCCTTCCCAGAGCGGTCCGCCGTGGAGCGCCAGCGGAATCAGGCCGAAGACGGTCGCCCCGACGGTGATCATGACGGGCCGCAGGCGGACGATGCCGGCGTCCAGCAGGGCGTCGCGGAGCGGCTCACCCTCGGCGTGCATCTCCTCGATGAAGTCGAACAGCACGATCACGTGGCTGACGATGACCCCGATCAGGCTGGCGACGCCGAGAAAGGCCATGAAGCCGAACGGCGCGCCCATCACGATCAGGCTGACCAGCGCGCCGACGATTCCGAACGGGATCGCGGAGAAGACGACCAGCGGCTTGACTGCGCTCTTGAACTGAAAGACCAGCGCGATGAAGATGGCGAGCACCGACACCAGCATCACGACGCTCAGCTCCTTGAAGCCCTTGACCTGCTCTTCGGCCTCGCCCCCCACCCGGAGTGTGTAACCTGACGGCAGCGTCGCCGCGAACTGGTCGAGCCGTGAACGCACGTCCGCGAGGACCTCGGACGGAAGCGCGCCGGCCGTCGGGAACGCCGAGACGGTGATGGTCCGGAACTGGTTGCGCCGGCGGATTTTCTCGGTCTCCATCTGATAGCGCACGTGGGAGACCTGCTGCAGCGGCACGCGGACCGAGCCCCGGAGCGGGTAGACGTAGAGGTTCTGCACGTCGGTCATCCGCGCCCGCTCTTCGACGCGCAGCCTGGCGACGATGGGAATCTGCTGGTTGTCCTGGCGGAGCGTGGTGACCGGAAAGCCGGTCATCCCGGTGGCCGATGACAGCGCCACGTCGAGATTCGAGACCCCGGCAAAATTGGCGCGATCCGGATCGACTTCGAGCTTGACCTTGAAGCTGTCGGCGCCCCAGTCGTCGCGGATCCTGACGGCCTCCGGGGCGGAGCGGAAGATGGTCTTGACCTCTTCGGCCAGCCGTCGCAGTTCGGGGATGCTCTCGCCGGACAGGCGCACTGCCACCGGGATGCCGATCGGCTTGCCGGTTTCGAGCTGCCGAACGTCGAGGCGGGCGCCGGGAATCTCGGCGCTGAGCGCGCGCTGTAGCGGATCGACGAGGTGGGCGGTGTCGTGCTTGTCGCGCAGATTGATGATGAGCTGCGCGTAGTTCGGCTGAAAGAGCTCCGGCGCGACCGAGAACCAGAAGCGCGGGCCGCCGCCGCCGACAAACGATGTCACCGAGAGCAGTGCGTCGCGCGGCTTGCCGTCCTCGCCAGGGTGCGCCGCGGAGTATTCGTCGGCGACCCGCCGGATCACCGCTTCCGCACGTTCGGCCGCCGCGTTGGTCGCGCCGATGGTCGCATCCTCCGGCAGCCACAGGTCCACATACGAGAGATAGGACAGATCCTTCGGGAAGAACTGGATTTTCAGCCGCGTCACGACCAGGCCGCCGCCGACGAGCAGGACCAGTGCTCCGGCGAGCGCGACCCAGCGATGATCGATCGCCCAGCCGACCGTCCGGTAATAGACTCCCGTGAACCCGTGCTGGCGGCGATCGTGGATGCTCTCCACTTTTCGCCGGGCCGGCCGGAGGAAGTAGTAACCGAGCAGCGGGATGAAGGTCATCGAGACCAGGCGCGACGCGATCAGCGAGCACGCCAGCACCACCGGCAGGCTGTAGATGAATTTCCCGGTCTGGCTCCTGAGCATCAGCAGCGGCAGATACGCGACGATGTTCGTGATCGTGGCGAACAGAATCGCCGTGGCCAGCTTGGTCGGCCCGAGCCAGGCGGCGATGATGTTCGGATGGCCGCGATCGAGCTCCCGTTTGATCGCGTCCCCGGCGACAACCGGATCGTCCACGAGCAGGCCGAGCGCGATGATCAGCGATGCGACGGAAACCTGCTGGATGTCCACGCCGACCATGTCCATCAGGCCGAAGGTCATCGCCAGCGTCACCGGAATGGCGATCGCCATGACCAGCGCCGACCGCCATTCCCAGAACCCGATCAGCGCGACCAGGATCACGAGCGCGATCGCCTCGTAGAGGCTCTTCATGAACAGGCCGACGTTCTCGCGCACCTGCAGCGGCTGGTCCGAGGGACGAGCCAGCTTCAGATCGACAGGCAGCCGCGGCGCCAGTTGCGCCAGCGCCTTGTCCACCGCGGTACCGAAGTCCCCCACCTGCTGGCCGGGCCGCATCTGGATCGCCAGGGTGATGCTTCGGCCGCGCCGCCAGCCCTGTTTCGCGTCACGCGCGAAGTAGTAATTCAGGTAGCGCGGGGTCTGGTACCCGCGGACCACGTCGACGGCGTCGCGCAGATATACCGGCAACCCCGAGGGCGAGCTGCTGACGATGACATTGCCGATGTCCGCCTCGGATCGGAACTCGCCCGAGGGATCGATCAGGAGCGACTTGCCCTGCACGTCGAGCATGCCACCGGGCAGCGTGATATTGCGCGCGTTGAGGATTTCGGCCAGCCGGGAGAGTGGCACGCCGGCGGTCGTCAGCGCCTCTTGCGAGTAATCGAGGAAAATCTGCTCCGGCAGGATCCCGGCGCGAAAGACCTTTGAGACCTCGGGGACCGTCTGCAGCGTCCGCTTGATGACGTCGGTGAACTGGTCGAGCTCCCGGTAGGTGTACCGGTCACCCGAGACGGCGGCCAGCGCCTGCTCGGTCTGCGCGGGATCGACCACGATGGCCGCGTCCCAGATGTCGGGGTGGTATTCGGCCGGTGAGAGCCGCTCCGTCATCACCCGCCGCAGCGCGGCGTGCAGCGCCGCCGGGTCCGCGGCAGCGGTGAAGTCCAACCCGACGAACCCCGGCCCTCCGAGCGGCAGCGGGTCGGTGATCAGATGCTCGGCGGAAAGGACCTGGGCGACCAGGTCGCGGTGCCGCGTGCCGATGGTCGGGGCGAGCGCAGGGGGAAAAGCGACCACCATCGAGGCGCGCCGCCCCCTCGCTTCGACCGGCGCGCGTGCGCGCGCGGCTTCGATCGCGGTCCGGATCTGGCGCGCGCGCACGGCCACTTCGACCGGATCCGCTTTCGGGCTGGCCACGGTCAGCATCAGCGTGGCGGTGTCGCCGAAATCCTTGATGAACTCTACCGGGCCGGCGCCCGGCGGGAGGTCGCGGATGTTGTTCAGCCGGAGCGCGATGTCGTCCCATTCCTTGGCCGGCTCGTTGGTCCGCTCGTCGAGCGCGATCACCACAATCGAGACGTTGCTGCGCGAAGTGGATTCGATCCGCTCGACGTGGGCGTTCTCCGCCATCCGCTCTTCGATCTTGCGGGTGACCAGCTGCTCGACCCGTTCGGCGCTGGCGCCGGGCCACGCGCACACCGCCGCGGCGTAGATCACCGGAAAGACCGGGTCCTTGCGCTTCGGCATCTGGAGATATCCGTAGATGCCCCAGAGCACGGTGCCGGCGAGCAGGACCCACGCGATCTGACGGTTCTCGGTGAAAAACCGGGCCGTGTTGTGGGTCAGGCGGATGAGGTCGGAGTCCGATTTTCCGTGGGCCATGGCGCTACCGGATGATCTCCACCGCTTCACCGTCGGCGACGATCGTGGCCCCGGAGACAACCACCTGATCCCCCGGGCGCACCCCGGACGTGACGCTGACGCCGTTGGCCACCATGTCGCCGAGGGTGACCTCGCGCAGCCGCGCGTGGTGGGCGCCGTTCTGCTCGTCCACCACGAACAGCGCATACCCGTCCGGCCGGGTACGGGAACGCAGAATGGCTGCGAGCGACACCGTTGCCTGCGCCGGCGCGGTCTCGGCCGCGAGCTCGAACGACGCGACCATTCCCGGCTTGAGGCGGCCGTCGCGGTTGGGAACCGTCACCTCGACGTCGAAGACGAGGCTGCCCGGACTCGCCGCCGGTGCGAGGCTGGTGATCCGTCCGGCGAACGGCTGGTTGGGATAGGCGGGCGTGGTGATGGTGACCGCGCGCTGCAGCGACAGCCCGCGAACCACGGTGTCCGGAGCGCCGAACAGCACTTTGACCGAGGAGATGTCGGCGATCACGAAGCCCGGAGTGCCGGGCCCGACCAGCGATCCGACTTCGATCAGCCGTTTGAGAATGACCCCGTCCATCGGACTCCGGAGCGACGAATCGGCGCGGGCATTCTGTGCCTCCGCGGAGAGCGCGCGTGCGCCGGCTTGTTTGGCGAGAACCGTCTCGTAGGCGGCCTTCGCCGCGTCGTAGTCGGGGCGCGTGAGGCTCTTGCGATCGTAGAGCCCCTGCGCGCGATCGAAGGCCTGCTTCGCCTGGCTGAGCGCCGCTTCGACCTCGCTCTCCTGCGACTTCGCCTGATCGACCTTGGTGTCGTAGTCGGTCGAGCGCAGCCGGGTCAGCAGCTGGCCGCGGGTGACGCGATCCCCTTCCTGCAGGGGCCGGCGCCCGCCCGTGCCGTCGGCGACCTGCTCGATTTCATCCACGTAGCCCGGCACCTTGAAGGCGAGATCGACCCGGGAGGCCGGGAGAATCGCGGCGGAATAGCGAGGCGTACCCGGCGCGCCGCTGGCAGTGACCGGGGCCACTCGCACCGGCGTCAGCGGCGCCGGCGCCTTGGCCTCGTGTGCGCACCCGGCCAGCGGGGCCGCGGCGAGGAGACACGCCGTGATCGTGCGGCTCGTGATGCTCATCATGTTGATTACGGCTGATCTCCGACCGCTTGATCGAAGTCCGCGCGCGCCGTCCAGAAGTTGCCGAGCGCCTGTTGATACGCCTGAATCGCCTGAGCCATCGCGGTCTGCGACTCGAGCAAATCTTTGAGGAGTGCGGCCTCGACCGTGTAGCGATCCGTGGCCACGCGAAGCCGCTCGGCGGCGGCGTCGCGTCCGAGCCGGGCCACTTCGACCGCGGCATTCGCTTCGGCCACCGCCCGCGCCCTGCGGCGGACGTCGAGCTCGACCAGCGCCTGGGCCTCGGCGACGCCGATCCGCGCCTGCTCGAGCGTCCGGCTGCGGGCGTTGCCCTCCTGACGGCGGCGGCCCCAGTCGAACGGCTCCCAGGTGAGGACGAGGCTGGCCGCCGCGACATTGCGCGGCAGGACATCGACGTTGGCCAGCCGCAGCATGCCGAGCGCCACGCTGACTTCAGGCAGCCGGTCGAGGGCGTGCAGTTCGGCATCCGCGGAGGCCCGCCGGACGTTCAGTTCCGCCTGGCGGATGGCCGGACGCGACGCTCTCGCGCTTGCCACCGCCGCCTCGACGCTGCGCGGATCCATCGCCGCGCCGGCGAGCGGCTCGATCGCGAACGGTGTCGAGAGGTCGCGGCCGATGAGCAGGTTGATCCGCTCGGTCAGCGTCGCCTGCAGGTTGCGGAGCACGAGGACCTCGCGATCGATCCGCGCCCGCTCGGTGCGCACGGCCAGATGATCGGCCGGCAGCGCGACCTGCCGATTGACGTACTCACCGACGACGCGATCGAGCTCCTCGAGCTGCGAGACCACCTGGCCGAGCGCGGTCCGTCCGGCGGCCGCCTGCTGCAGCGCGTAGTACGCGCGCCGGACGTCGCCGATCAGCTGTTGCCGCTGCTCGCGGGTCTTTTCGTCCACGAGATCCCCGCCAAGCTTCAGCAGCGATTCTCCGCGAGCGATCTTGCGGAGTTGCGTGAGCGGCTGGACGGCGGTGAACAGGACCGCGGTGCTGATGCGACGGGGCGAGTCCACGGAGAGGTCGGCGAGGGGGATCGGCCCGGTAGCCGGGAAGGTGCCGAACGCCCCTTGCCGGAAGGTGAATTCGACCGGTGAGAGGAACGCCCCCTCGAACACTTTCAGATCGAGCGCGGGAAACCGGCGCGTCCGCAGCGCCGCGACCTCGTCAGCCTGCTTCTGCTGGTCGAGCGCGGCGCCTCGCAGCGTCCGGTTGGAAGCCAGCGCGAGCTCGATCGCGCGATCGAGTGTCAGGAAATCCGCAGTCGACTGCGCGTGGACGGGCAGCGAGCCGATCGCCAGACAGACGAGTGCCAGGAAGACACGGGAAGCGTTTCGCACGTAGGGTCAGGATGAGCCGCGAGTCTATGGCAGCCCGGACGAGGTGTCAACGCCGGAGGAGGACGCCGGAGGAGGATGCTGTCAAGCCGGAGGAGGATGCCGGTGGCCTTTGCCCCGGCCGGGATGTCTGATCGGCGAGAGGTCCTCGCTCCGCCGCGGAGATCGTCGTCAGGGGGCTGTCTCGTTCGCCCCGGATGTCAGGCGGGCGGCTTCGCGCCGCGGGCAGAGAGCAGCGCGTCCAGACCGATGTCGGTGGTGAATCCCCACAGGAAGGCCGCCATCAGATCGCCGGAGGTTCCCGTGAACTTGTCCTCGAACAGCAGGTAGCCAACCACGGACAGACCGATCGCGGAGAGGGCCCAGCGCAGCCCCCGCGCCACCAGCAGCTGTTGCCACGTGCGAGCCTCGATCGCGTCGATCGTCAGCGGCGCGGTGCCGCCGCCCGACAGGACCTGGAACGACGGCGCGCCATCGGCGGAATCCCCCTCGCGGACTCCGGCCGGGGGCCTTAGAAATGCGCGCCCCAGCGGCGGCCTGACGACCCGCAGCGCCGAGGCCCCGCGCGCACGTCCGGGCGTACCGGTTGACCCGGTCTCCTGTCCCTCTACGTCAGGCTGCGCAGCCTCCTTGGCGGCGCGTTCGGCGGCCAGCCGCGCGAGCACCTTCGCCAGCTCTCCCGCGGCATCGAGATACTTGGCCGCCGATACGTTCGCGGTCACCGCGGCGTCGGCGGTCTGCGCGAGGAGCGCCCGGCCCCAGATGTCGGCCAGCGCCTCGGCGCGTGATCGGAGCTCGGGCGCAAGTGCCAGGTCACTGCTGGCAGACGCCAGCCACGCCGCGAACTCGGTCGTCGGGATCCGCGGAGATTCCCACGCTTCCGGTTGCGGCACCTCGGCGCCCGCGAGCGCGCGCTCGATGGTGTCCCGGGTGTCCTGCACCCCCATGCTGGCGTCGAAGAGGGACTCCCTCGCGGTCGCCATTCCGGCTTGAATGGTCTTCAGCGCGGCCAGTCGAGTCTCCGCCGCCGTGTCGGTCCACGTCTCCGGCGTGTCGCTGGCGGATTGCGCTAGCGCCTGCGTCGCCGCATCCAGCCGCCCCTGTGCCTCCGGCAACAGGAACGGAGCCAGATGCTCCAGGGCGTTCACGAGTGTGCGCGCTTCGCGCTTCCACAGTCGAGCGGACTCGATGATCGCGACGTCGATTGTTGACTGGGTGGACTCGAGCTGCGCGCCGGCCGCACCGGCGTTTCCGGCCTCCACGAATGCGCGAATCCGTTTCACATCGGCGGCGGCGGCGACCAGCGGCTCGATCACCGCCGCGGGAAGCCGCCAGGAGGTCTGGACGATCGGGTTCATCAGCTTGAGCTCGTCGATCACACCCGTCAAGCGCTCCTGAAGACGCACGGCCGCTGCCGCGGCCGACCGTTCCGCGGCAGCGATGGCTGTTTTGAGCTCGTCAACTGTCGATCGATCGGTTTCGATGACCGCTTTCAACAGCCGCGCCGCCTGCTCGACGTCGGTCCGGAACGTGTCGTCCGCCGCCCCCTTGGCCGTAGCCTGCACGCGGCGGAGCGCCGCGATCGCCTGCTCCCTGAGCTCACCGAATTGCACCTGCTGCGCCAGGTAGGTCCGCATCAGAAAGCCCAGCACGAGCCCGGCAACGACGAGGATCAGCAGCAGCGCCTTCGATCGCCGGGTCTGGACTTCGACCGGAACGGACAACGGGGCAGCGAGTTCCGGCGCCGTCACGGCCACGGTCGTGCGCACCGCGCCGAGCGGGAAGTCTCCGTCGACTCGATACGGTACCTGTCCGGGTTGACCGGCCGGAATCGTTGCCGGGTCGAAGGTCAGTCGGCCACTGTATTCCCGCCCGTCGGCCGAAGACCGTGCCTGCTGAACGACGCGCACCGATGCCAGTGATTTGCCGCCGGTCTCCATCATCAGGAGCGGCAGCGCCCGCGTGCCGTCGCCGCCAAACACCGGCAGCACCCGTGTCACGCTGAGGGCGGCTGGCACGACGATGAGGGCGGCCGGGACCGTCATCTGCAGCGTCACGGTCTGAGGAACCGGCGCGCCGCCGACCGTGAGGACCACTTCGTAGGTGCCCTGGGGAACGGACGCGCCATCCTGCGTGATGACGTCGAAGGCGGTCAGCGGGCCGGTCTCGGGGACCCGGCGGGGTGGAGGGAAGAGCTTGGTCATCGCGGGATCGGTCCGCGACCCGGATGCC
>JBDTSX010000011.1:0-18791 GCA_039930925.1 Acidobacteriota bacterium
CCTGGGCAACGAGATGCGCGCCGCTCACGGGCTTGCCGTCCGGCGTCGCGACGGTGACGGTCACTGACGCGTAGGTGAGCGGCCTGAACTGCGCGACCAGCTCCGGATAGGGTTTGGGATAGTCGAAGAAGACGGACAGGCAGAGTAGTCCGACCACGATGACCAACGTGAACATCATCGCCCACGCCAGGAAGAGCGCCGCGTTCACCAGGCCGCCGCCGCCGGATCGTTCCCGCAAGTTGCCGACGAGGGCCGCAAAGACCACCAGCAGCACCATCATCACCAGAAGGGCGGCGGTGCTGACGAGCGCGAGCAGTGGGGTGGCAAAATACTGCGTTCCGATCGCCGCCACGGCCGCGATCCCGAGAACACCCAGCGCGTACTTGACAGGCGGTACTGCCGCGATCGCCGCCTTGACCGCTACCGCAGGGTTGAGCAGGTCCCAGACCCCGGCGTCTTTCTTGTCCGCGCCATCGGGTTTCGGCGGGACGACGGCAGGCGCAGGCTTGGGCGACTCTCTAGTCGCCTGGGCACTCGGCTCGTTCGAGGAAGATGGGAGTTCGTTCGGCGGACCGCCGCTGCGGACGCCGTCGGCCCGCAGCTTCCAGGTAAAGAGATAAATCTCCTTATCGTCGGAGCGCTCGACGTGATAAACCACGACCTTCCGCCCGCCCGCGTTGTCCTCGCGCGGCTCGCTCAACGAGATCGGCTTCAGGTAGTGCACCTCGGCCTGGGCGTCGTAGTCGTCCAGGAAGAGATGCACGTCGGCCGGTTCCTGCGGGAACGCCGCCTCGAGCGTCACCCGCTCCGCCGGCTCGCTGAACACGAACGGAAATACCCAGTACTCGTCCGGCCGCCGCACTGATGAGGGCACGACGCACTTCCAGCGGATCGTCACCACGCCGTCCGCCGGGACGACGCGGCCCCTGAATCCGATCGTGACGGCGAACACCCGGCCATCCCCCGAGGCGGTCGCGTCGATTGCCGCGTCGTAGGGGGCGTGACCCGGGTGCTCGATCGTCGCAGCCACCTGGAGGTCTTCGAACGGCGCCGGCGAATCCGACACGACAATGCGAACGACCTCGGTCTGATCGGCGCCCGAGACGTTGCTGAGTGTCTCTGTCTTGCTGACGTGCGCGTCCGGCCGCACGATATCGACCCGTTGATAGAGGTGAGTGGCGATGAACGAATGGTCCCGCTGCGTCGTGAGCTCCTGGCGCAGGCGAGTCAGGCTGCCGTAGAGCTCTTGCGTGACCTTGGTGGGAAGCGACAGCCCGTGTGATTTTTTCGCGCCGGCCGGCGCAGGAGCGAACGATGCCTCTCCGCTGCTCGATAACGCGATGATCGGCCCCACTCCCGCCGCTCCGAGCACCGCCTGCGCCTCTCGGTGAACGGCAGCGAGCGCGCTCTCGCCGAGGATCAGTTCGACGAATCGCTTCAAACAGCGCGCGGTGGTGAGCGCCTCGAGCACGTCCTTCCAGATTTCGTCTGCCGCGGCGTTCTCCACGATCGGCGGCAGATTGGCCGCCGTCTGCCGGTAGAGGAGGCTGATACGTGCGGGCTGTGGCACCGCCCGGTACAACGCGCGATGGAAAGCCTGCGCGTCGGGCCGGTCCCACGGATATGTCGCCGAATCGAAGAACGGGTGAGGCATGGACGGTTACCGCGAATGGACACACGACCTCGAAGACACACGCCGCAGCGAAATCCACGCGGATTACATCATTGTTGAGGTGCACCCACATAGTCATTTGTGCCGCGCTTGACATATTCTTATATCGGAATATATTAACAGCCATGGCGCGCGCATCAACCACATCCGATCCGTTCAACGCGATCGCCGAGCCGCGCCGCCGTCACATCCTCGAGTTCATCGGCGGGGACGAGCGATCGGTGACGGACATAGCGGATGCCCTGGAGCTGGGGCAGCCCTCCGTGTCGAAGCACCTCCAGGTCCTGCGGGACGTGGGGCTGGTGTCGGTACGGCGGGACGGGAGAAAGACGATGTATCGAATCAACCCCGAGACGCTGCGCACGATTCACGACTGGAGCGGCATGTTCGCCCGCCACTGGCGCGGACAGCTGCGCCGCATCAAGGCACATGCCGAGGAGGAGCGATGACGACAACAATGGCGCCGGCCGGCCAGACGTTCACAATTACCGAGGAGATCCGGGTGCGGGCCGCACTCGACACCACGTTCGCCTCGCTGATCGCGCAGATGGGCCGGTTGAACGAGTCGCCGGACGGTAAGCCGATGCCGATGGTCCTCGAACCGCGTCCGGGCGGCCGCTGGTTCCGGGAGCTGGGGGGCGACGACGGGCACCTGTGGGGTTTCGTGCAGAGCATCAAGCGCCCGGTGCTGCTCGAGATCTTTGGACCGCTCTTCATGTCCACGGGTGCGACCTCGAACCTGTTGTACCGGTTGACCGAAGTCGAGGATGGCTCGCTCATCACGTTCACCCACACCGTGGTTGGGCCGTTCCCGGACGATCACCGGCCGCAGTTGGGCAAGGGATGGGCTGCGCTGCACGCGCGCGTGCGGCAGGCCGCCGAACACAGTGGTGGAAAGTAAAGGAGACTGCGATGGCAATAGTTGACGGGCTGCTTGCGGAACTGGATCAGGAATCGCTCACTACGCAGCGCGTGCTCGAACGGGTGCCGCAGGCGCATCTCTCGTGGAAGCCGCATCCGAAATCAATGTCACTCGGGCAGCTGGCGCTGCATGTCGCGACCGTGCCGGGCAACGTCGCCGAGCTGGCATCGATGGACATGATTCCCGAGCCGCCGTCGTTCGTGCAGCCGGAAGCGGCAACCTCCGCCGAGCTCGTGACGGCGCTCACCGCCAGCGTGGCCAAGGCCAGGACGCACCTCGGCGGCCTGGACGACGCAGCGATGAACGCCACGTGGCGGCTGATGAGCGGCGGGCGCGAGGTGCTGGCCATGCCGCGCGCGGCGTTCGCGCGCGCGATCATGCTGAACCATTGGTATCACCATCGCGGACAGCTGCTGGTCTATCTGCGATTGCTCGACGTGCCGGTTCCGTCGGTCTATGGGCCGACCGCGGACGAAAACCCGTTCGCGCCGCAGCCGGCCACGGCGGTGCAGTAATCCGTCCCCACGACGATCGCGTGTAGTCACTGAGCGTGGGTTTCACCACCGCGATCGTCCGGCTGAAGCCGGATGCCACGGACGGGTTGAAACCCGCTCCAGCCGCCAACGGGGGCCGGGACCGCAACCGGCCCCGTGGCCGGTCACGGGACCAGCAGGCGGATGATCCCGTCGCGCTTGTTGAGCACGAACAACTGCCCGTTCGGGCCGACACCCATCCGCAAGTCGGCGCGGGTCGCCGGAGTCCTCCCCTGCTGCGTGTTCTTCTCCTTGATCAGATCCAGCAGCGTCTTGGTCTGTCCCTTGTCGTTGAAGAGGAGGCGGTGGAAGTTCTGCCCGCCGTTCGGCAGCGAGTCGGCGTTGACGTAGAAGAGCTCGCCGCTCGGATTGTCGCCGAAGATCAGCTTCCCGGTGAGCGACGCGATGGCCGTACCGCGATACACGTAGATTCCGGTCGCGGCCACGCTGCGTGACGGAAAGAGCGGATCGGTGTGATCGAAGTCGACGATCGGGAAGATCATCGCGGGATCGCTGCGCTGGTCTTCGACACCGACTTCCCGGCCGTAGTACTTGAAGCCGCCCTCCCAGATGTTCCACCCGTAGTTGCCGCCCGCCTTGATCTGATTGATCTCTTCGTTGAGGTTCTGGCCAATCTCCGCTTCGAACATGTTGCCGTTTGCCGGATCCCACGAAAAGCGCTGCGGATTGCGGTGGCCGTAGCTGTAAATTTCTCCCAGGGCGTCGGGATTCTTCACGAACGGGTTGGCGGCGGGGATACCGTACTTCTTGTTGGCGCTGTTGCGGCCCAGGGGATCGATCCGCAGGATCTTGCCGAAGATCGACTTGAGGTTCTGCGCCATGCTGTAGGGATCGCCGCCGCTGCCGCCGTCGGCCGAGCCGACGTAGAGCAGGCCGAACTCCGGCGTGCCGGGCCGGACCAGCGGGTTGAACGCGATCTGTCCGCCGTTGTGATTGCCAAACGGATGCGCCACCCGGAACAGCTCGCGCGGGGCGGCGCCGTCGTACGCCGCCGCTCTGGGATCGGCAGCGGTCCACTCGAGCAGGATCTCGTCGTGCGTGTGGCCGGTGCCGGTCGGCACGAAGTCGGCGGTCGGCGTCATATCCGTGGTGTCGGCGTAGGTGTAGAGCTTGCCGAACCCGGGAGTGCCCGATTGCGTGAACTGCGGATGGAACGCAAAACTCTGAAACCCGCGCTCGGAGCCGCCGGCCTGGACCGGGTGCCCCCACTTCGGATCGTTGAGATCCAGATACGGCGACACCGTCTTGCCGTCGTAGCTGAGAGAGTAGAGCAGGCCCTGCATCGTGTTGACGAACATCCGGCGCGTGCCAGGTTCATCGATCAGCAGGTTCATCCGCGGCGGCTGGGCCGCGGCCTCGGGCACCGATGCGAATTCGGTGACGTTGACCTTGATCGCCCCCTCGGTCGCGGGAATGGGATCGGGAAATGGATTGTTGCTGCGCCCGGGGCCTGGCTGGGTTGGTCCGCGTCCGGCGCCCGACGCTCCCTGGCGTCCGTCTGGCGGCGTGCCCTGGCGCCCCGCCTCGGGCGGGGCTGGCGGCGCCGCCGGCGGATTTTGCGCCAGCATCGGAACGAGAGCCAAGAGCGCGGTCGCGACCGCAGCGGCAATGTATTTGACCATGTCAGTGTTCTCTTCTCGTAGTCGCGGCGCGTCCGGGGGGATCAGCGAAGGCGCGCGAACGACTAGCCTATATCCAAACTCCGTCTTGGTGGCGCGCGACCTGGAGGCGCTGAAGCGGGACATGACATCGCCGCTCAGCTCTTCGCAGCGGTTCCGTGCCTGACCATGGTTTCGAGCAAACGGTCCAGCGCCGCCGCGGGCTCGCTGGTCCGGCCGGTGTGCACCGGCGACATCTGAATGACCGTGCTCCGCGGCGAGACCAGCCACCGGAACCGGCCGCGCTGCGGCAGTTCGCCGATCGGGCCCGCCTCCGGTCCGCCGGCGCAGATCG
Organism: Acidobacteriota bacterium; assembly: GCA_039930925.1. GTDB lineage: Bacteria > Acidobacteriota > Vicinamibacteria > Vicinamibacterales > 2-12-FULL-66-21 > JALZOC01. Next base: position 5,102 of record JBDTSX010000011.1, read on the forward strand.
CGGGTATCGAGGCGAGCCCCGCGCGGATCGCATCCAGATCGAGCTCCGGATCGAGGGCCAGCAGCCTGGCCGTATCCACCTCGATGCGCGCCTCGAGGAACTCGAGATCCGCGCAGGACAGGATCACTCCCACGTTCATCTGTTCGCCGCGTTCGACGCGCGGCACGACACGCACGATCGCATAGTCGTAGGTGTATTCACCGCTCACGAAGAGCCTCCTCGACGAATCTGCGCGGCGCGGTGACGCGCTCCAGCAGATAGCGCGCATACGCGGCACGCATCTGGGCGAGATCGCGGCCGGCGTCGATCGCCTTCAGCCAGACGTCCGGAATCCAGCTGACCATCTCGGACACGGTCCCGGGGTCGAGCGCGCGCGCCATGCTCTCGTCGATGCCGGCGAGGGCGTTCGCCCGTTCGAACAGCACGTGATTCTCGATCATCGGAAACGGATCCCGGGGCCGCGCCTGGTCCGATTCCCATCCCGCCGCGTGGTGGAAATACAACGTCGCCCCATGATCGATGAGCCACAGACGACGATGCCAGATGAGCATGTTGGTGTTGCGCGCGGTCCGATCCACGTTCGTGACGAAGGCGTCGAACCAGACGATGCGCGAGGCCAGGTCCGCGTCGGGCGCCTGGACGATCGGATCGTAGGTGACCGATCCGGGCAGATAGTCGAGCGCCAGGTTGAGCCCGGCGCTCTCCAGAATCAGCGCGTGAATTTCAGGATCCGGCTCGGTTCGCGACAGGTCCGGATCGAGCTCGGCGAACACGATCTCGGGCACCGGCAACCCGAGCGCCCGGCCGATCTCGCCCGACAACAGCTCCGCGATCAAGGCCCGCGGTCCCTGACCCGCGCCGCGGAACTTCAACACGTACATCCCGTCGTCGTCGGCCTCGACAATCGCCGGGAGTGAGCCCCCTTCGCGGAGCGGGGTGACATAGCGAGTGACCCGGATGGTCCTGAGCGTGCGCACGAGGCATTGTGGCACGGCGGCGGAATGTGTCGCGCGTGCGAGGTTGCGATGTCGTTCAAGACCGCCGTCGTCCGGCTGAAGCCGGACGCCACGGACGGGCCTGGGAGATTCAAGACCGCCGCACGGCTGAGCGAGACGCCACGGCGGGTCCGGAAGCGGCACGCTTACTCGCCGCGAAGGGCCTCGAGCGGGTTGATTCTCGAGGCTCGCCGCGCCGGCACATAGCAGGCGAGCAGCGTGACGGCGGTCAGCAGCAGGGCGGTGACCCCGAAGGTCAGCGGATCGGTCGGTCCGACACCGGTCAGCATGCCGCGCATGGCCCGCGTCACACCGAGCGCGAGCACCACGCCCAGGCCGGTGCCGGCTGCGACGAGCAGCAGTCCTTCCCGCAGGAGCGGCCCCAGGACGTCGAGCTGTTGCGCACCGAGCGCCTTCCGGATTCCCACTTCCCGCGTCCGCTGCGAAGTGGCAAAGGCCATCAGGCCGTAGATGCCGATCGCCGCGAGTATCAGCGCGAGCACCGCGAAGCTCACCAGCAATCCGGCAACCGTGCGCTGCGGCGCGACCCGCTCCCGGACCAGATCCTCCATCGTCTTGACGTTGAAGACGGGCAGCGTCGGGTCGAGCGCCCGGACCTCGCCCCGGATCGCCGGCGCCAGGCCACGCGGGTCGCCGTCGGCACGGACCACGAGCGTCATCGAGCCCCACATGCCAGCGTAGCCGGACATGTAGAAGCTCGGGATCGGTGCGCTCGCGGGATTGTGGCTCCGGATGTCCGCGACCACGCCAATCACGGTCGAGTAGTCGTCCCCACCGCCGGGACTGACGCGCCTGCCGATCGGATCCCCGTCCCCCCAGAGCATTGTCGCGAGCGTCTGATTGACAATCACCACCTTGCCGTTCTTGCCAGTGTCCTGCGGCGTGAAGACGCGCCCCTTCAGCACCGGGATTTCCATCGCCCGGAAGAACTCGGCGGTGACGATCCGCCAGTGTGACTGGATCGATTTGGTTGCCGGGACGATCGCCGGACCGACCGGAAACACATTCAGGCTGGTGTTGAACGTCGTCATCGGCGCGCCACTCGTGACGGCAACCGCGCGGACTCCCGGGAGCGACTGCACGCGGTCTCGCAAGGCCGTGAAGAACGGCACCGGGTTCCCGGTCGGGGTCACTTCCAGGGTGAGGATGTTGCCGGCGTTGAAACCGAGATCCATCCGATGCAGCCGGTCGAGCGTCCGCAGCATCAGCCCCGCCGCGGTCAACAGCACGATCGAGAGCGCGAGCTGACCGACGACGAGCGTGTTGCGAAGGGTGCGCCGGCCGCTCAAAAGCGTATGGCTCCCCGCCTTCAGCCCTCGCTGCACATCGAGGGCTGACGCCTGTGCGGACGGGATCAGTCCGGTCACGACGCCGGTGACGACGGAGACCGCGCAGGCAAAGAGCAGCACGCGTCCGTCGACGGCGATCTCGTCTGCGCGCGGCAGGCTCGTCAGCGCGGCGGCCCGGAAGAAATGCAGGGCCCAATGGGCGACGAGCACGCCCGCGGCGCCGCCGAGCAAGGACAGCAGCAGGCTTTCGGTCACGAGCTGACGGATCAGCCGCCCGCGTCCGCCGCCGAGCGCGGTGCGGATGGCGATCTCCCTGGCGCGCACCGACGCGCGCACCAGCTGCAGGCTCGAGACGTTGGCGCAGGCGATGAGCAGCAGCAGCCCGACCGACGCCAGCAGAAAGAACAGCTCGCCGCGAGTGTCGCTGGTGACGACGACGTCGGCGAGCGGCACGAGACGCACATTCCAGCCAGCGTTGTCGCCGGGATGCTCTTTTTCGATCTGCTGGGCGAGCGCCGACATCTCCGCCGCGGCCTGTCCGCGCGAGACACCGTCCTTCAGCCGACCGATGACGTCGAGCTGGTGATCGTCGCGGTCCACCTGCGTCAGGCGGCCGAGCGGGAGAAACAGATCCAGGGTTCCCGCCATGCCGAAGTCGGCGGGGGCGACGCCTACGATGGTGTGCGGCTCGCCGTCGACGATGATCGGCCGCCCGAGCACGTTGGGATCGGCCCCAAATGCGCGCTTCCACAGCCGGTCCGACAGGATCACCACGTGGCTGCGCCCCACGGCGTCCTCTTCGGGCAGGAAGCCCCGTCCTCGGGCGACGCTCAGTCGCAGCATCGGCAGGACGTTCGACGTCATGAACTGCGCGTTGAGATGTTCGGGATCACGTCCGTGGAGCAGGTTGGCATGTCCATTCGTGACCGCGCCGAGCTCCTCCCAGCTCACGCTGCGCGTCTTCCAATCCAGGTAGTTGGGGTAGGACGCCGAGAACGACGAGATGTGGCGCTCCAGATTGGTTTCGGTTATCCAGACCAGGCGATCCGGTTCGCGCAGCGGCAGCGGGCGAAGGATGACCGCGTTGACGACGCTGAAGATCGCGGTGTTCGCGCCGATGCCGAGCGCGAGGGTGAGGATGGCGACGGCCGCAAAGCCCGGGTTCCGTGAGAGCTGGCGGAGCCCGTAGCGGAGGTCCTGCGTGAAGTGCCCGAGCCACACCAGCGGCCGATGATCGCGGCACTCTTCCTGGACCTGTGCAACGCCGCCAAAGGCGCGCAGCGCTGCATATCTCGCCTCGCGCGGCGCGAGACCGCCGCGCATGTTCTGCTCGATGCGCTGCTCGAGATGCAGGCGCATCTCCTCAGCCATCTCGCGGTCGAAGCTGGAGGCGCGAAACCAGGCGCGAAGGCGGCGCCGAAGGGCTGGGATCAGGTCCATGGGACGCTCGACGGATACGCGGTTTGGATTCATCCGGCCGCGTTCGAGCCGCGGGTGGTACGGATCAGGCGGAGCGCAGGATCGCGGCAATCGCGAGGGCCAGGCGATCCCATGTCTGCTGCTCGACTTCGAGCTGCTTGCGGCCGGCTTTCGTCAGCCGGTAGAACTTCGCCCGGCGGTTGTTGTCGGACTGGCCCCACTCCGACTCGATCCAGCCCTGCGCCTGCAGGCGATAGAGCGCCGGATAAAGCGATCCTTCACCGACGCTCAGCACATTGTTGGACACGATCTGGATCCGGTCCGCAATGCCCCAGCCGTGCATCTCGCCGCTGCTGAGGACCCGAAGGATCAGCATGTCGAGCGTGCCCTGCAGCAGGTCGGTTCGCGCGCCCGCCGTTTTGTCTTTTCCCATCGACGTTCGATGGTACGAAATGGTTCCATCGAATGTCAAGGGGAGAGGCCGGGGTCGTGTCAACGCGAGGCGGGGCTCGTCCAGTCATCCGGCGTAGTGAATCGCGAGGATCTCGATCCGTTCGGGCCCGCGGGGCGTCCGCAGCGTCACGACGTCGCCCACCCTGGCCTTCAGCAGCGCGGTCGCCATCGGCGAACGCCAGGAGATGTGTCTGTCGCCGGCATCGAGCTCATCGACGCCGACGATGGTGACGGTGCGCTCGTCGCCTGCCTGGTGCGCGAACGTGACGGTGGCACCGAAGTAGACCCGCTCGTGGGCCTTCCCGGCGTTATCGACCACGACGGCGCTGTCGAGGCGCGTGGAGAGGTGCCTGATGCGCCGGTCGATCTGGCGCAGCTTCTGTTTACCGTAGATGTAGTCGCCGTTCTCCGAGCGATCGCCATTGCTCGCCGCCCAGGCGACTGTCTCGACGACCACCGGCCGCTCGACTCGCCAGAGCTGGGCGAGCTCCTCGGTAAGACGACGAAACCCGGTCGGGGTGATGTAATTTTTCGGCGCGTCGTTCATGCGGACGATTCGGCGTCTACGCGCCGGGTGGCGTTCAGTGCGTCAACGCGTACAGGAGGACATTGATGCCCACGGCGTACGCGTCCGGGGAAAACTTGAAGAAGTAGTTGGGATCCTCTCCCTCTCGCTCCCAGGCGTCCGGCACGTCGGTGTTATGGATCATCACCACCATCAGCCGGCCGTGTGCATCGGCAATGCCCCGCGCGTCGGGCGGCGCGCCATCCTCGTTCCAGCGTTCAATCGTGCCGCCGCCGGAACGGCGCCACGTATTGATCGAGGCGAGCTGCGGAATACGCGTCACCTGGAACATCGTGTGCCAGATCGGATGATCGGGCGGGGTGAGATCGAGGATGGGAAATTGGTCGCGCGGCAGGACGCGGCCGATTTCCTCGTCGAATTGCTCCTGGGCCCGCGTGCCGTGATAGTCCGAGACGAACAGGAAGCCCCCCTTCAACAGGTACTGCCGCAGCCGCACCACTTCGTCGGCGGTGAAGAGGGCGGTGCCCGCGTCTTCCATCAGCGCGAAGGGACACTGGAACAGGGCGTCGTCGGTCAGGCGGACGACGACCGCATCGGGCACCACGTCCTCGCCGTCTTGCGTCATCTTGACGCGGACCTTGGTCAGCTCGGCGAGCCGGACGCTGAAGTTGAGATCGGCGCCCGGGTAATCCGTGGACCAGCCCTGCTTCTCGCGGCGGTTGCTCGCGAAGAGGATGCGGCAGAAGTGAAAACTGCCCTCGAAGGTCGTCGCGGTAGGGAATTTGGGTGGCGTACGGCCGTAGAAGCCGCTCCAGATGCGCTGAGCGTGGACCACCGTGATGCTGCCGCCAGCGATGGCGAGGACGCCTGCCAGCGTCCAAATCCACCGCCTGCCGTGGCTTCCCATCCATTTAGCCTAGACCCGTTTGGCCCAATTCGCCAGCCCGCGGACACCGCGGGTCAGGGGCGAGAGGAAGTGGAGTGTGCCGGTCCCATGGTGCAGCCAGTAAGATCGATTGTCGTCTGAAGCCGAAGCGAGTGCTCGCCGGCCGCGAGCTGAGGTAGCGAATGAGAACCAACCAGCCCGTCTGTGTGACCGGCGCATCCGGCTTCGTGGCGGCGCACATCGTCCGGGAACTGCTCGAGCGCGGCTATCGCGTGCGCGGCACGGTGCGGAACGCCGTCCAAGCCGGCAAGTACGGGTTCCTGACCTCCCTGCCGGGCGCGGGTGAGCGGCTCGAGCTCGTAGGCGCCGACCTGCTCACGGCCGGAGCCTACGATGCGGCAGTCGCCGGCTGCGACATCGTCATCCACACCGCGAGCCCGTATCTCGTCAACGTTGCGGATCCGCAGCGCGATCTGGTCGATCCTGCGGTCAAGGGCACGCTCAACGTGCTGCAGTCAGCCAGGTCCGCCGGCGTGCGGCGCGTCGTGCTGACCTCCTCGATCGCCGCGATCTGCGACGAGCCGGTCGAGGGGAAAGTCCTCACGGAAGCGGATTGGAACGAACGGTCGTCGCTCGAGCGCAATCCGTACTACTTCTCAAAAGTGTCTGCCGAGAGAGCGGCGTGGAAGTTCGTGGACGAACGAGCAGCGGGGTTCGATCTGGTCGCCATCAACCCGTTCATGGTTGTCGGCCCGTCGATCGGGCCTGGGCTGAACGTCAGCAACGCGATTTTCCGCGACCTTCTCACCGGCGTCTTTCCCGCGATCATGAACCTGGCCTGGGGGTTCGTGGACGTTCGAGACGTAGCGACCGCGCACGTGGCCGCAATAGAGCACGTGGACGCAACTGGCCGCTACATCTGCGCCGGTGACGTCCTGACGATGAAGGAGGTTATTGCGATCCTGCGGGACGCGGGCTACGGCGCGGGCTCTAAATTGCCGCGCCTGCCTCTCACCTCACCGATCGGCGACCTGGCGATCAAGCTGCTGTCGTACACTCAGCCGCGCGGCAGCGGCTCGTACCTCCGGACGCATGTCGGCAAGGTGATGCGATACGACAACGGCAAGATCCGCCGCGACCTCGGCGTGCACTTCAGGCCGGCGCGCGAGAGCTTGCTCGCCGCCGTCGCCGACCTGGTGCGATGGGGCCACGTCAAGCCGCCGCTGCAGGGTCCATCCAGAGAACCTCCCAGTGCTACGGCGTCAACTCCCTGACCGGCCGTACCTCGATGCTTCCTTCGCGCGCCGGCGGGATCTTCGACGCCGCCTGAATCGCCTCGTTCAGGTCGCGCGCCTCGATCAGGTAGAACCCGGCCAGCTGTTCTTTCGTTTCGGCGAACGGTCCGTCCGTCACCGACACCCTGCCGTTCCGGATCCGCACCGTTGTCGCCGTATCGACGGACTGCAGCGCTTCCGCGGCGATCAGGACACCACTGTTCCTGAAGCCCGTGCCGCACGCCATGCACTCGCTGTCCGGCACCGCGTGCAGCTTCTGTTCTTCGAGATAGACCAGACACAAGTACTTCATAGGTCTCCATTCAGGGCGTGGTCCGGGCGCCCAGCCACGCGAGCCGGCTGCCACGCGCGCGAACGCGGGCGACTACGTGACCTCGGCAAGCCGCCGTTCGAGAAGGCGCCGCTCCGGTTCCTGCCGTGTCAGCGCCAGGGCGCGCTCGAACGACTCGCGCGCGTCCGCCGTCCGCCCGAGCCGGCGGCACAGTTCTCCGCGCGCGGCGTGGGCGAGCCGGTAGTCGAGCAGGTCGCCGCCGGCGAGGATCGCGTCGATCAGGGCCAGTCCTGCTTCCGGCCCGTCACGCATCGCCACCGCGACGGCCCGGTTCAGCGCGATGACCGGTGACGGGTCCGCGCGCGCCAGGACGTCATACAGCCCGACAATCTCGGCCCAGTCCGTCGCCGCCGCGTTCGGCGCACCAGCATGGACGGCAGCAATCGCGGCCTGAACCGTATACGCGCCGAACACGCCGGACGACAGGACCTCTTCGACGAGCCGCGTGCCCTCGGCGATCTGGCTGCGGTCCCAGAGGGCTCGATCCTGATGCTCGAGCAGGATCACGTCGCCTGCCGACGACGTGCGCGCCGCTCGCCGGGACTCCTGCAGCAACATCAGCGCGAGCAGTCCGCGCGCCTCCGACCAGGCTCCCCGCCACGCATCCATGGCCTGGCGCGATCCGGATCGGAGTGGCGACTCCTGCAGCAATTCGACGACCAGGCGGCCCAGGCGAATCGCTTCGCTCGAGAGATCGTGCCGCGTCACCGTCGTCCCAGACGATGCCGTGTAGCCTTCGTTGAAGACGAGATAGATCACGCGCAGCACCGCGTCGAGCCGATCCGGGAGCTGGTCCGGCGTCGGCACCTGATACGGAATCCGCGCGTCGCGGATCTTCGCCTTGGCGCGCACGATCCGCTGCGCCAGTGATGGCGCCCGGGTGAGGAACGCCTGCGCGATCTCCTCCGTGGTCAGGCCGCACACCTCGCGGAGCGTGAGGGCCACCTGCGCATCGGGCGCCAGCGCCGGGTGGCAGCACGTGAAGATCAGGCGCAGCCGATCGTCCTCGACGCTCTCCGGATCCGCCCACGCCGCCTCGTCCGTCACCGCCAGCTCCGCCTGGTCCGACGCTTCATCGAGGGCATCGAAGCGCTTGCTCCGGCGCAGCGCGTCGATCGCCTTGAAGCGTCCCGCCGAGACCAGCCACGCGCGCGGGTTCCCGGGCACCCCCTCGCGCGGCCATTGCTCCAGCGCCGCGCGGAAGGCGTCGTGCATCGCTTCCTCCGCCCGGTCGAAGTCCCCGAGCAGCCGGATCAACGTCGCCAGCACGCGCCGGGAGTCGGAGAGATAGACCGCATTCACCGTCTCGCGTACTGCGTCGCTCGCCGCCATAACGAGCGATCACACCATCTTCGCCTGGCCAGCGCAAGCTCACGCACCGCCCGGTTTCATCAGACAGGCCGTCCGTTCTGTGGTCGAACGACCGGCGGCGAAATCGACAACGAGGACAACCGACTCGACTAAAATGCAGAGGAATGAACCGGCGCCACGCGGTTGCGTCGCTGATCCTGCTCCTCGCCGCCTTGTCGAGCGGTCCGGTCGCAGTCCGGCAAGCCGATTCCCACCGGCCGGTCGTGTCGACCACCTGGTACCGAGCGGATCGGGTCAGCGCCGAACGGCGCTCGGGTGACCTGGCGGACGCACCGCGGCCGGCGTCGCGGATTCTGGCACGCCCTCCGGCGCACAGTGCCCGGTCATCAGAGATCCTGCCCCGGGAACGCTTTCAACGTCCGCCTCCACAGTCTCGCCTCTCCCGATAATCTCGACAACCGTTTAAAAGCTGTCACAACAGATGGCGCCGGCGTGCGATCTCGGTCCATCGTCCGGCCATGCCGGACGCCACAACAGAGACCGCGGTTCGTCCGGCCGAAGGGAAGGAGAGAACCATGCCCGCATGGTGGCGCGCGTTGTTTGCGGCAAGGGAACCAGCCGAGCCCGAGCTCGATGAAATCAGGCGGCTGCGAGAGGAGTACGCTCGATTGGATGACGCGGCTCTGCGCGATACCGCACGGCGAGCGACACGGATTCCGGAAGTGCTGGCCGCGACCGCTGCTGTCGCATCGCGCGTCCTCGGACTGCAGCTGTTCGACGTGCAGCTCGAGGGGGCCCGCGCACTGGCGAACGGCTACATCGTCGAGATGCAGACCGGTGAGGGGAAGACGCTGGCCGCGGTTCCGGCGGTTGTCTGGCACGCGCGGTCGGGCCGCGGCGTTCACGTCCTGACCGCAAACGACTACCTCGCCCGGCGCGACGCTGAATGGATGGGGGAGATCTACCGGCGGCTCGGTTTGACGGTGTCCGCGGTCCAGCAGGACATGTCGCCGGCCGCGCGCACGGCCGCCTACGCCTGTGACGTGACCTACGCCACCGCCACCGAGGTGGGCTTCGACTACCTGCGGGACCAGCTCGCGCTCGAGCCGCGCGAACAGGTACTGCGGCCATTCGCGACGGCCGTCATCGACGAGGCGGATTCGATCCTGATAGACGAGGCGCGGATCCCTCTCGTCATCGCCGGAGGCACCGCCGAGCGTCCCGCTCAGGCGATCCGCGCGGACGCGATTGTCCGCCGTCTCGCCCCGCACGCGCATTTCACGGTCGAACAGTCCGGCCGGAACGTGCAGCTCACCCCTGGCGGCGCCGAGTTCATCGAGCTCGCGCTCTCGTGCGGCAATCTGTTCGACGCGCCGAACCTGCCGCTGCTGACGGCGATCCAGGATGCGCTTCATGCCCGCACTCTCCTCACGCGCGACGTCGATTACATCGTGCAGGACGATGCGGTGTTGTCGATTGACGAGTCGAAAGGCCGCATCGTGCGGGACCGCCGATGGCCGGGCAATTTGCAGACGGCGCTGGAGATCAAGGAGGGCGTGTCCCGTAATCGACAGGGGAGGATTCTCGGGTCGATCACGATCGAAAACCTGGTGAACCTGTACCCGGTGGCGTGCGGGATGACCGGCACCGCGGCCACGCAGGCAGCCGAGCTCCGGCAGTTCTACGATCTGGAGGTCGCGGTCATTCCGACCAATCGGCCCGTGATCCGGATCGACGAGCCCGATCGCTGGTTCGATACGAGAGGCGGCAAGGAGACGGTAGTGGCGGCCGAGATCCGGCGTGTGCACGCCAGCGGCCGCCCCGTTCTGGTCGGAACGTCTTCTGTGGAGGAGTCGGAACGTCTGAGCCGGAGCCTGTTCGATGTGCCGCATCAGGTGCTCAACGCGCGCCATGAGGAAGCGGAAGCCGCGATCGTCGCGCGAGCGGGCGAAAGCGGGGTCGTAACGATTTCCACGAATATGGCGGGACGTGGCGTGGACATCCGGCTCGGACCGGGAGTGGCGGAGCTCGGCGGACTACACGTGATCGGAACCAACCGGCACGAGAGTCGCAGAATCGACCATCAGCTGCGCGGGCGCGCCGGCCGCCAGGGGGATCCGGGCAGCTCGCAGTTCTTCGTCTCCCGCGAGGACCCGCTGATGGTGAAGTACGGAGACGTCGATTCGTCGGACTCGCCCGGCGGCGGCGGCGATCCGACTTGCGATGCGCTTCAGCGGATCGCCGAGGGACAGAGCTTCGACCTGCGGCTCTTTCTGAGGAAATACGAGTCGCTCGTCGAGGGGCAGCGCCTCGAACTGCTGGAGCGGCGTCAGGGCGTGCTGACGGGCGCGCACCCGTGCGGGTCCGACCTCGAACGGCTGGTCACGCTGACCACGATCGACGATCTGTGGTCCGACTATCTTGCCGCCGCAAACGAGCTTCGCGCCGGAACGATCTGGTTCTCGCTGGCCGGAGCGGATCCCTTCCGGGACTATGTCCGCCGGGTGCATGCGATGTTCCTCGAGCTGACGCGCACGATCGACGCTGAGGTGCCTGCGCGGCTCGCCAGGTCGAAGGCGTTCGGCGTTGACGTCCGCCGCCGCGGCGCCACCTGGACCTACCTCACGACCGATGAACCGTTCGGCAGCATGACCGAGCGGGCGATGCGGGGTCTTGCCCGCATGTTCCGCCAGAGGGCTGGCCGCCCGTCGGGTGCCGGCAAGCCTCAGCCGGGCTGACCGACCCGCTGTCGATCCCCGCCATCGTCGTTCGACAAGGGGGCAGAGGAGGAACGACGATGAATTTCAGGAAAATGTCCGGCGATCGGGTTCGGCGTTCAGGGCGAACGGTGAATGTGCTGCTGTGGATCGTTCAGGTCCTGCTGGCGCTGGTGTTCCTGTTCGCGGGGGGCATGAAGCTGATCCTGCCGCTGGAGGCTCTTGCCGGGCCGGTCGCGCTGCCGGGAGCGTTCATGCGGTTCCTGGGCGTGGCGGAGGTGCTCGGGGCCATCGGTCTGATTCTTCCGGGACTCCTGCGGATTCGGGCCGGGCTGACACCGCTCGCTGCCGTCGGGCTCGTCATCATCATGACCGGCGCGACCGGCATCACGATGATCTGGATGGACGTCGCACAGGCGATGGTGCCGCTCACGGTCGGGTTGCTGGCCGCGACCGTCGCTTACAGCCGCGTCCGCGTGGCGCCGATTGCTGCTCGTTCCCGCCAGCCGCGCCCGGTCGACATGTTGCCGGCGGAGCCCGCCGTCAGCGCCGCGGAGGCGTAGAGGTTTCACGTCTGATCCATCACAGCGGATGGGTCCGGAGGAACCCCTCGGTGGCGGTGAGCACCTGGGCGGGTTCCTCCTCGTGCGGCCAATGGCCGGCGGTTTCCACCCGGCAGACTTCGGCCGCAGGAAGCAGTTGCTGCCAGTGCGCGAGTTGATGCGGCAGGAACGCGGTGTCCTTCAATCCCCAGATGATCAGCGTCGGCAGGCCGCGCAGGTCTCCAGCCCGGGCCAGCAGCCCGGCGTAGAAGTCCCGGGATCCAATCAGGGATTTCGCCAGCGTGTGCAGCACGCGCACCCGCGCATCCCGATCGCGGAACACCTCGAGATACTGGCGATGAATCGCCGGCGTCAGCTTGGCCCGGCTGGCGTAGGCCGACGGCATGATGAGTTGAAGCGACGCGTTGGCATATTTGTAGAGCAGCATCCCGATCGCCCCGCCCGCCACTTTCGCTTTGCGCATCATCTCCCGGTCGTCGTCGAATGGCCACATCCAGGTGTTCAACAACACCAGACGGCGCACTCTCGAGGGAGAGCGCAGCGCCAGCGGCAGTCCGATCGGACCGCCGAAGTCGTGGACGCAGAGAGTCAGGCGATCGAGACTCAAATGATCGACGAACTGCTCCAGAACGGCCGCGTGCGCTTCGGGCGTGTAGGCGAAGTCGCTGGGCCGTTCTGAGAGGCCGAAGCCGAGATGGTCCGGCGCGATGCAGCGATAGCGTGAAGACAGCGGCTTGATCAGGCGCCTGAACTCGAACGACCAGGTCGGCGTGCCGTGAACGAACAACAACGGCTCACCCTCCCCTTCGTCGACGTAGTGCATCCGGCCTGCCGGCAGTTGCAGGTATCGCGAACGGAACGGGTAGGCCTCGCGATCGAGCCACGCCGGCGCGAAATCAGTCCGGAGGGGGGCAGCCTCCGGCACGACAGTCCCCGATTTCATCGCGCCCATCGCCGGGCCGCGCCGGGCACCCGTCCTGGACGCGCGGGGCGGTTCCGGTTATCCGATCGCAAGTGCGTATCCGCGCTCCTGCGCGCGGTTGAGCGCGACAATGCCGGCGGGCACCAGGTGCGCGTTCTGGACGATGTTGGCGGCGAGATCGTTGTAGACGCCGTCGCCGCTGTTTTTGGTGTCAGTGGCGATCATCCGGGCCAGGCGGCGAGTAGCCATCTGGCAGACGGCGAAGTGCACGCCGCGCTGGGCGAGCGAATCGATCGTGATGCCGTTCTCCGCTGTCTCCCGATCGTTGAACACGTTGCGGGCCGCGACGCTCTTCTTCGTGGAATCCGGGGCGCCGTCCTGGCGCGAGAGCGTCCCGCCGTACTTCGCCCACATCTTGTCGTTCATCGCGAATTGCGTGGAGTCGTGCCGCGCGATGATCACGACCGCGGTGTCGGCGTCGGTCAAGCCGTAGCCGGACTGATTGGCGTAGAAGAAGTTGTTGGCAAAGCGCAGCGCCGAGCCGAAGCTTTCCCGGTTGGTCGTGTCGAAGACCATTCGGTGCTTGCCGGGAAGGCTCTCGAGCCAGTCGTCTTGCGGATGGCGCGCCGGCTGCCACGGAGTGGAACCGGGGGCCTGTGCCGCGGCCGGGGCCTCATGGGCCGCGAGCGCGGCGCCAAAGACGCCCAACCCGGCGCTGAGCCTCGATAGAAACGACCGCCGCGCGACGCGTGATCCGGACGCTGTGCCAGCCATGGACTGCTCGCTTTCTTGATCAGGCGAGGAGGAGCATTTTTGCAAAGCGCGGTCGTCCGGCTGAAGCCGGACGCCACGGACGCTTTGGAACCAGGAACCAGATGATCGTAAGGATCTGCGCGGCTGCGGTCAACCCGGTGCGCCGGCACCCGGTGCGCCGGGCACGATCCACTCGACACGGCTTCTAG
>JBDTSX010000012.1:0-18655 GCA_039930925.1 Acidobacteriota bacterium
TGTCGCGAGGTCAGAACGGACCGTCGAGATCCGGCACGCGGGGGAAGGAGAACTCAAACCTGACGTGAACTTGAACCGGACTTGAACCGAACCCGAACCCGAACCGAACTCGAACCCGAACCCGAACCTAAAACCCAGAACTGAGAACCCACCTAAAACCTAAAACCCTAAAACCTAAAACTTTGGCAAAGCCCTAATTCATCCCCGCCACGCGCCTCCGCAGCGTCTTCACATGCTCCCAGATCACCGTCGCGTCGTCCTCCTCCTCCGCCGCATCGTCTGACTCGCTCTCTTCGTGGTCCGCGACCAGGTCCGGCTCGACCGTGTTGGGGGACCTGGGCACCAGGCGGAGGTATTCCTCGAGGTCGCGGAGTGCCGCGGCGAAGTCCTGGAGGTGATAGGCGAGCAGCCCGCGATCGCGCAGCTCGGGAATCGCTGAAGGGTCCACGTCGATCAGCAGGCTCGAGATGAAGCGCGCCTGCGGAAACGATCGCATCCGCACGTAGAGCCGCTTCAGGTTGACGAGCATGCGGACGACGATGTCGTGGCGGGTGGCAGGGACGAGGAGCGTCGAATCGAAGGCGGCTTCGTCGCCGACGTGCTGCCGCAATAGCTGGCGGCAGTCGAATTCCGAGAGCTGCGCGCCGCCGTGAAACGGATCGATGATGACGAAGTCCGCGCCGGTGTCGCTCTGACGGCTCTCGCGCGCGCGCAGGAGAAAGTGCCCCGGGAAATTGATGCCGTCCACGCGCAGGCCGGCGCGGCGCGCCACCTCGAGGTAGATCACCGCCAGGCTGATCGGGATTCCGGTGCGGCGGTCCAGCACCTCGTTCAGGAAGCTGTTGCGGGGGTCGTCGTAGCGGTCGCGGTTCCCGGCGAACCCCTGCTCGTCGTACAGATACTCGTTCAGTGCGCGAAGCGACTCCCCCTGGGCCAGTTTCGGCACCTCGCCGATGCGAGCCTTGGCCTCCTCGCCCATGCGATCGAGCGTGTCGAGGTAGGGCGACGCGTCGAGCGACGGATATTCCACCCGCGCGATCGCGAGCGCCGCCGGCGCCAGATCGTCCCCTGGAGCGTTGATCGCGCGCACCAGCTCCGCCGACACTTCTGCCATGCGGGACTGGAGATTCAGGGAGAAAGTCACGAAGCGATTGTAGCTGATCGGGCGGGGGGAGAAGAGAGAGGAGCGGGACCGGGTCCCGCTCCTTCGACGACGGTCCGGCTGAAGCCGGACCCCACCGGAACCGGCGAAAGTCCGGCTGAAGCCGGACCCCACCGGGACTGCCGAACGTCCGGATGGAACCGGATACTACCGGGACGTGCTACCGGGATATTCGACCGTCCGGCTGAGCGAACGCCCTGTTTCCAGATCTATCGAACCGGCTGAACCTGCTTGGCCTGATCGCCGCCGTTCGACGCGCTCGCCTTCAATGCGGTGGGCGCTGCCAGGCAGACATTCGTGACGGTGTTGTAATACGTGTTCGCGGCGACCGGGTTCGTCGGTGCGAGCACGCCGCACGTGCCCTCATCGATGGTGTTGCCCGAGACCGTATTGGCGTTGCCTGTGCCGTCGACGAAGACACCAGCCTCGCCGCTGTTGTTGATCAGATTGTTGGTCACCTGGTTGGAGTTCGCGTCGAAGACCGAGACACCGTCGAAGAGGTCGTCGGAGATAAGGTTCGCGGTGATCAGGTTGTTGTTCGCCAGAAAGGCCGGAGCCGACTGCACGGCGACGTTGACCTGGCTCCTGCTGAGCAAGTTCGACCGAACGCTGGAGTTGCTCGCGCCGTAGATGAGGATGTTGCTGGCGGTGTAGGCGCAGTCCTCCGCCGTGCAGCCGCCCCACGCGTGATTGGTCACCCCAGTGCTCTCGATCGTGGCCTTCGCGCCGTACCCGATCTGGATGCCATTCTGCGCTGCCTGGGTCTTGTCGCCGAGGCCGGTGATCGTGTTGGAGCGGATCGTGACGTTCGTGCCGACTTCGTTTGCGGTGATGCCGTTCTTGTCGTAATCGTGCACCGTAGAGTTGGAGATCGTGACGGTGGACGTTCCGGCAAGGCCGCTCTGGACGTAGATCCCCAGCCCCCCCTGGCATCCGGTCTGAGTCGGCCCGTTGGTGATGTTGCGCACTGCCAGCGCGTACATCTGTCCTGAACTGTTGCCGTAGTAGACGCCCATCGCGGCAGGCTCGCATCCGGCAAACGCCAGGCCCCCTCCGTCAATCGTCAGGTTGACGAGGGTTACGGAGCCCAGGCTTCCCGTGACCGGCTTGACGATGACCACCGGCGTGATCGAGCGCCCGGTGAAGCTGACAATGGGCACCGCGGAAGTCGGCCTGATGATCGCCGCACTGGCGTTACCGATCGGATAGCCGACCACCGTCACGTTCCTGGTGATCCGAAGCTGTTCCGGATAGACCCCCGGGCAGACAACCACCGTCCCGCCAGTCGTTACGGCATTCAGGGCCGGCTGTATCGACGTGTACAGCGCGTCCCCGCATTGCGCATGGTCGTCATCGACGAAGACTACGCTCTGAGCCGCGAGGCGAGCAGCGAATGCACAGACGACGAGAACGGTCAAAACCGCATGGCGCACATACTTCATGTAATCCTCCAGGATAAACAGGCGGGCCGGATTGAGTTGGCTCGCCATCCTAGGAGCCATGTGACCCGCTAGTCAACCAACGCGACCCGTCCAGATCGAGCCGTCGGAGGTGCAGCCGAATACAACTGCGCGCTTTTGCCGTATCTTTCGCCTGAAGACGAAAGTGTGCGATTCGCAATATATTTTTTTGACCCACGACTTTTCGTGCAAGGAAGAGCTGGACTCCACATCGCCAGTGAAGCCGGGCGCCGCGGCCGCGGTTCGAGGGCTCGAGTGACAGGCACACTCAGCTCGGTTTAGCTGCCAGGAGCTTCTCGCCGGCGCGGATCGGAGTCGCGAGCCGGTTCTCTCGTGGCGGATACGGGCAGTCGTAGGTGGGGTTGTAGTAGCAGAACGGATGGAAGGCGCGGTTGAAGTCGAGATCGTAGACGCCGCTGCTGGTGCGTTCGAGCTCGAGGTAGCGGCCGCCGGGGTATGTTTCGGTGCCGTTCGTCAGATCGCCAAACGGGACGAACAGGTGGCGCATGTCCTGCTGGCCGACTTCGACGAAGGCGGTCAGCGTCAGCGGGCGTCCCTTCAGCGTGAACTGCAGGGTGCCGACGCGGTTGTGCGGACGGCGTTCGCCGGTCGAGGTCGGGATCTGGATCACCTCGTTGCCGCGCGCGATCTGAAGCGCCGCGGAGACGCGGTAGTCCGGCTGAATCGGGAAGTAGGCGAGCGGCGGAAAGGCCGCGCGCTGCTCTCTGGGAATCGGCGAGTCGTCCGATTCGTGCATGAACCGGTCTTTGGTCGCGTGCCACGCGGCGATCTCGTCGGCGTAGGGCACTTCGCGCGGCGTGCACGCCGCGGCGGCGAGGACCAGCACCGCGATCACCGAGCGCCGGAACAAGAGGCTCACGACTTCATCATAAAGGATCAGAACGGGTAGGCCTTCCGCTCCAGTACCGCGTCTGAAATCCGGCGCCGCAGGGCGACGGTGTCCACCGGCACCGCCTTCAGGATCCGGCGCAGCACGACCAGCAAAGTGCGGAGGGCGTCTCCTTCCGCCATCGCGGCCAGGGCGGTGCGGGCGGCGATCTCGACCCGCGCGGCGGCGTCGTTGACGAAGACCTGCGCGGCGGCGTCGAACAGGGCGGACTGTTCCGAACTGGCCGCATCGAGACGGGCGCTGCCGGCGCGCAGCAACGCGCTCTCCGCCGCGTAGGTATCGATGATGATGTCGGCCGTCAGCGTCAGCAGTTCCTGCTGTTCGGTGAGCTGGGCGCCGTGCGTCTGCATCGCGGTGCCGAGCACCATCAGCACCACCTTCTTCATCGACGCGACCGTGCGGCGTTCGTTCTCGAGCGGAATCTCGGATGCGGGTTCGGGGATGGTCGGCGTCAGGATGTCGTCCTGCAGCTTCTTCGCCGCGGGGATCAGCCCGAGCGTCCCCTTGACGGCGCGGCGCACCAGCAGGCCTGGGATCAACAGGCGGTTGATTTCGTTGGTGCCCTCGAAGATGCGGTTGACCCGCGCGTCCCGGTAATACCTTTCGGCGGGATAGTCGCGGACGAACCCGTTGCCGCCATGGATCTGCACGTTCTCGTCCACGGCGTAGTCGATCACCTCGCTGCCGGCGACCTTCAGGATCGACGCCTCGACCGCGAGCTCCTCGAGGGCGGCCAGCACCGCGGCGCCGTGCGCCGCGCCGGATTTGTCCGCGCCGATCGCCTCGTCGATCAGCCCGGCCGTGCGATACAGCATGCCTTCGAGCGCGAACTGACGGACGGTCATCTCCGCGAGCTTCTGCCGGATCGCGCCGAACGAGGCGATCGGCTTGCCGAACTGCCGCCGCTGCAGCGCGTACTTCGCCGCCTCGCCGATCACCGCGCGCGCGCCGCCGCTCGACATCGCGGCCAGCTTGAAGCGGCCGTAGTTCAGCACGTTGAAGGCGACCTTGTGCCCCCGCCCGATCTCCCCGAGCACGTTCGCCGCCGGCACCTGCGCCTCCTGCAGGATCAGCGGCGTCGTCGACGACCCGTGCAGGCCCATCTTGTGCTCTTCCTTCCCGGCGCTCACGCCGGGAAAGGCGCGCTCGACGATGAAGGCGGTAAAGGCCTCGCCGTCCACCTTCGCGAACACGATGAAGATGTCGGCGAAGCCGCCGTTGGTGATCCACATCTTCTCGCCGCTCAGGAGAAAGCTGCCGTCCGGCTGCCTCGCCGCGCGGGTCCTGGCGCTGAGCGCATCGGATCCGGATCCCGATTCGCTGAGCGCATACGCGCCGACCGTCTCGCCGCTGATCAGTCCCGGGAGATATTTCGCTTTCTGCGCGTCGGTGCCAAAGCAGAGCAGCGGCGTGATCGCGAGCCCGGTCTGCGCGCCGAAGGTGGTTGCGAACGAGGCGGATCGTCCGATCGACTCGCCGACGACGATCGACGCCACCTTGTCGAGCTCGACGCCGCCAAGCGCTTCGGGCACGTCGGTGCCGAGCAGCCCCATCTCGCCGGCGCGTCGCAGCAGCGTCCGCGCCAGCGCCCAGTCCTTCTGCTCGAGACGCTCGAGTGCAGGCAGCACCTCCGCGGTCACGAACTCGTCCGAGGTCTGGCCGATCAGGCGGTGCTCCTCGGTCAGCCGCTCACGCGTGACGATCGAGCCGGGCGCCGTGTCTTCGATGAGCCACGATCCGCCGCGCATTGCCGCTGCTGTTGTCGTCATGTGATCGCCCACCCTGTCCCTGGTTGCCTTGTCGCGTCCGGCATCGATGTTCAGTAGCTTCGATTCAGTAGCGTCCGGCTTCAGCCGGACGGCACTGCCCTGTAAGTGTCCGGCTTCAGCCGGACCGGACCCCGGGCCCCGTGTGACTACGTGCGCTCGAAGATACCCGCCGCTCCCATGCCGCCGCCGACGCACATCGACACCAGGCCGTAGCGCGCCTGGCGGCGCTGCATCTCGTAGAGCAGCGTGGTCGTGAGCTTCGCGCCGGTGCAGCCGAGCGGATGCCCGAGAGCGATCGCACCGCCGTTGACGTTGAGACGTTCCGGATCGATCGGCAGCTCGCGCAGGCAGGCGATCACCTGCGAAGCAAAGGCCTCGTTGAGCTCGACGAGATCCATGTCGTCCAGAGTGAGCCCGGCCAGCTTCAGGACCTTGCGGATTGCCGGCACCGGGCCGATCCCGAACCGTTCGGGCTCGACGCCGGCAGTCGCGAACGCGACGAAGCGGCCGAGCGGCCGCAGCCCGAGCTCGCGCGCGCGATCCGCCGACATGACGACCACGGCAGCGGCGCCGTCGCTGGTCTGCGAGGAGTTCCCCGCCGTCACCGTGCCTTTGACGTGGAACGCCGGGCGCAGCTTCGCGAGCGCCTCGAGCGACGTGTCCCGCCGGGGTCCCTCGTCGGTGCGAAACGGCGCCGCACTGCCGGGCGGAGTGAGCTCGACGATCTCTTCCGCGAACCGTCCGGCGTCGATCGCGGCGAGCGCGCGTTGATGGCTTCGCAGCGCGAAGCCGTCCTGCTCCCCGCGCGACACGCTCGCTTCCCGCGCGTGGTTTTCGGCCACGAGTCCGGTGGTGAGATACACGTCCGGGTAGCTGTCCACCAGCGCCGGATTGGGCGCGACCTTGTTGCCGCCCATCGGCACCAGGCTCATCGACTCGACGCCGCCGGCGACGATCGTGGTCGAGAATCCAAGCATGATGCGCTCCGCCGCCGAGGCGATCGACTGGAGCCCGGACGAGCAGAAGCGGTTCACCGTCACGGCCGAGGCCGTCACCGGCACGCCGGCGCGCAGGCTCGCGATCCGGGCGACGTTCAGCCCCTGTTCCGCCTCCGGCATCGCGCAGCCGATAATCACGTCTTCCACCTCGCCCGGGTCGAGCCCCGGCGCGCGCCGCAGCGCCTCCGCGATCACGACCGCAGCCATTTCGTCGGGCCGCGTGACGCGCAGCGCGCCATTCGGCGCCTTGCCGATGGCGGTCCGGACGGCGCTGACGATAACGGCATCTGTGGTCATATCGGAACCTACCCGGTGAAGTCCTGGAGCAGATCTTCGAGCGCCTCGCCGACTTCCGCCGCCTGACCCTCGAACAGGTGACCGGCGCTGTCGATGATCACGAGCTCCTTCGGCTCGTGGAGCTTTCCGTAAAACGCCCACATCGACTCGAGCGGGCAGATCTCGTCCGCCTCTCCCTGCACGAAAAATTTCGGCTTCGTGCTGCCGAGCGCGTTCTCGAATGTATAAGTATGGCCGGAGAGCGACGTGGACACCGGCGGCGCAATGCCGATCAGCACCGACACGCGGTCGTCCTCGGCGCCCACTTCAAGGGCGACCCATGCGCCGAACGAAAAGCCGGCCGACCACAGCTTTGCGCCGGGGTAGCGCGCCGTCATGTAGTCGAGCGCGGCCCGGAAGTCGGCTTTCTCTCCGGGTCCCTGGTCGAACGATCCGGCGCTGAGGCCGACGCCCCGGAAGTTGAAGCGCAGCACGGCGCATCCGATCCGCGCCAGTCCCTTGGCGCCCTGATACACCGCCTTGGTGTGCATCGTTCCACCGAATTGCGGATGGGGATGGGCGAAGACGACCGCCGCGCGCAACCGACCGGTCGGCTCTTCGAGCAGCGCTTCGAGCGGACCCGCGGGGCCGGTCAAGTCGGTGATGATTGGCATTCAGTTCTTCTCTGCGGACGCGACAAAGCGAGCCAGGATGTCGGCAAATTGCGCCGGACGGGTGATCAGCCCGATGTGACCCGACCGTTCCATCCTCGCGTATCGGGCGCCGGAGATCAGTTTCTCGTAGCGCCGCGTCACTTCCGCGGGAACGACGAAGTCGAGCGCGTCCTCTCCGCTCAACACCAGCGTCGGAACGGAGATCGTGGCGCAGTCGGGAAAGAAGTCGATCCTCTGCTGCAGCGTGACTCGCGAGGCCATCAGCGCCGGCTTCATCGGCGCCGCGACCACCCGGAGGCCATGCCGTGCCATGAACAGCACGCGCTGCGGCCAGGTGTCGAACGCGGCTTGAATCTCGGGCCAGAGCCGTAGCGGCGCGCCGAGCGCGAAGGCCGGCGCCGATCGCCACGGCCGCGCGATCTGCCGCTGCTGCCGCTCGTTCGGCGTCCAGCCGGGCGCCGGCGACGACGAGAGGATCAGCGAAGAGACGCGATCGGGATGCCGGGCCGCGTAGCGCAGCGCGATGAACCCGCCGTACGAGACGCCGCAGAGCGCCGCTTTCTCCAGGCCGGTCTCCTCGAAGACGGCATCGAGCTGCCGGGTGTAGTTGTCGAACCCGAGCTGCGGATCGAGGGTCAGCCCCGAGCCGGAGTCGCCGCAGAGCGTGTAGGTGATCGTGCGACAGCGCTTCCGCAGCTCGCGGATCGCCGGCCTCATCCATTCCCAGCGTCCCTGGACTCCAGGAATCACGATCAGTGGCGGCCCGGTTCCTGAATCGATGATCCGCATCAGTTCCGAAGGGGCTTGCCGGTTTTCAGCGTGTGCGCGATGCGCTCCTGCGTCTTCCGTTCGCCGCAGAGGCTGAGGAACGCTTCGCGCTCGAGATCCAGCATCTGCTGATCGGTCAGCGTCGTCGCATGCGGGGCGTCGCCGCCGGCCAGGATCCACGCCAGCTTGCGGCCGATCAGGGCGTCGTGATCGCTGAGGCGTCCGGCGCGCCAGGCCAGATGCACCCCGAGCTTGAGCGCCGCCAGCAGCCCAGCACCGCCGACCCGAATCGCGGTTCTCGGTTGCGGACGCACGTACTCCGGAACGCGCGCGCGCGCCGCCGCTTTCGCATCGGCGAGCAGCCGGTCACGGTTCATCGAGATGCCGTCCACGCTGCGCAGGTATCCAAGCCGCACCGCATCGGGTCCGCTGGTCGAGACTTTTGCGAATCCGATCGTCTCGAAGAGGCGCTGGACCAGCGGGAGCGGATCGGCGCCGGCCGGCGTCGCCTCCATCGTCCGCCCGAGCAGTTCCTTGCAGCCGCCGCCGGCGGGGATCAGGCCGACGCCGACCTCCACCAGGCCGATGTAGGTCTCCGCCGCGGCGTGCACACGGTCTGCGTGGAGGGCGATCTCGCACCCGCCGCCGAGCGCCAGGCCGGCGGGCGCGACCACGACCGGCACGTCCGCGTGCTTCAGCGCCATCGTGGCTCCCTGGAACCCGCGAACCATCAGGTCCACTTCGTCCCAGTTGCCCTCCTGCGCTTCGAGCAGGAGCAGCATCAGGTTGGCGCCGGCCGAGAAGTTGACGGCGTCGTTTCCGACCACCAGGGCGGAAAAATTGAGCGCTGCTTCCTTGACGCCGGCGTGCAGCATCTGGATCATGTCGCCGCCGATCGCGTTCATTTTCGAGTGGAACTCGACCGCGAGCACGCCGTCGCCGATATCAATCAGGCTGGCGCCGGCATTTTTCGCGACCACGCCGCGTGACTCCGTGTAGTGCCGGTCTCCAGACGGACCCTCTGTTCCCGTGGCGTCCGGCTTCAGCCGGACGTTGTCTGGTGTGAAGCCGTCTCGAGCCTCGCGAAGCAGCGTCGCCGGAGACGAGCTGGCCCCACCGAGCTCGAACGGGCCAACCTCCCAGCCGAACCCCCAGCGCATCGCGCGGTCGATGTCCCCGGGGTCCCTGGCAATGGTTGGCGCGATGCGCGCGGCATACTCGAGCGTCGGCGCCAGAGTGGCTCGGAGGAAGCGGCCGACCTTGTCCGGCCCGTTCAGCAGCGCGCGGATCCGCTCGGCGGCGGGCTCGATCGCGCGTGCCGCATCGAGCGAGGGGAGCCGCACCGGCAGCTTGGGCCGGTATTCCATCGACGCCGGATCGAGCGTGAGGATCTCGCCGTCCGGCCCCTTCTTGTAGAAGCCCTGGCCGGCCTTGGCGCCAATCCACCCCCGGCGGATCAGTTCCTCGACGAGCGGAGGCACCGCGAACACCGCCCGATCCTCCGGGCTGTCCAGGCGCTCGGACAGGTTGCGCGCGACATGCGCGAGCACGTCGATGCCCGCAATGTCCATCGTCCGGAAGGTCGCGCTCTTGGGCCTGCCGATCGGCGGGCCGGTGATCGCGTCGATCTCGTCGATGGTGAACTCCCCGCTCTCGAGCGCGCGGAACGTCTGCATGACGCCGTAGAGGCCCAGGTGATTGGCGATGAAATTCGGCGTGTCCTTCGCGATCACCACCCCCTTGCCCAGGCGGAGATCGGCGAACGCGGCGATGACCTCGACGACCGCGCGGTCGGTCTCTGGGGTCGGTACGAGCTCGGCGAGGTGCAGGTAGCGCGGCGGGTTGAAGAAGTGCGTGCCGAGGAAATGCCGCCGGAAGCCCGCGCTGCGGCCTTCTGCCAGCGCACCGATCGGAATCCCCGAGGTGTTGGAGCTGACAATCGCATCGGCGCGTCGGTGCGCGTCGACCCGCTCGAAGAGCGACTGCTTGACGTCGAGGCGCTCGACGATCGCCTCGATGATCCAATCGCACGCCGCAATCGCCGCGAGGTCCTGGTCGAATCCTCCGGTGCGCACCAGCGTGTGCGTGGTCGGAGTGAAGAACGGATCCGGCTTCAGCGCCCGCGCGCGCTCGAGCCCTTCACGGGCGGCCTGCGGCGTGACGTCGAGCAGCAGCGCCGGGACGCCGGCGTTGGCGAGGTGGGCGGCAATCTGCGCCCCCATGGTTCCAGCTCCAAGCACCGCCGCTGTCCTGATCCGCGTTGTCGACATTCGGGCCTAGGATCCCATTCCGCCGACGAAGAGATCCACCACCGCATCCGCCTCGGAGACGAGCGAATATTTACGGCGGCTGAGGATCCAATTGGTGGCCATCTCGTCGAGCGCGCCGAAGAACATCTTTGCGGCAAGGGTCGGATTGATTGGTGCGCGAAAGGTCCCGCCGGCCTGCCCCTCGGCGATGACGTCACGAATGATCCCGAGATAGTCGCGCAGGTGGGTGGTCGAGAAGCGCTCCATGAATTTCGTGGACTGGCGCAGCTCGATCTGGAAGACCACCGCCAGGTTGCGATCGCGCCCCAGGCGCCCGAGGTGGAGGCGGGCGATTTCGCGGAGCTGTTCGACCGGGCCGCTTCGCGCGGCGACGCTCTTGCGGCCGGCCGCAACCGCCTCCTGCATGGTTCGCTCGAAAATCGAGATGAGCAGGTCGTCCTTGCCGCGGAAATACAGATACACGGTGCCGGCGGCCACGCCCGCGGCGCGCGCGATGTCGGCGACCTGGGCGCTGAAGAACCCGCTGGCCGCGAAGGTGTCGATGGCCGCGCGGAGGATGGCGTCGCGCTTGTCGGCTTTGTCCGCGCGATCGGCCAGGGCGGGCGCCCGGCGGGCTGCGGTGACGGGCATGAATGAATAGTCATTCAGCGCCGGCGGGTTGTCAAGGCCGGCGGGTTACTTCCAGCGCGTCAGAATCGTCTCGCGCTGGAACAGCGCGACGCTCGTCAGGAGCATGACCGCCCACAACGCCGCCAGCGCGACCGCAATCAGCAGGAGCATTTCGGTCGTGATGATGAAGGCGCCGGCGATCTGGCCGACGAGCAGCATCACCAGCGGCAGCACCATCAGGACGGCGATCTGCTGGGCGCTCCGCGGATCGTTCGCGCGCGACGAGACCGCAATCGTCATCTGTAGCGCCGCCAGCGCGGCGAGCGGGCCGACGATCCCGACCAGGACCGCCGAACGCGTCGTCACCAGGGCGCCGGCAACTCCAGGCAGCCCGAAGATCGCCACGAGCGCGATGTAACCGGCCACTCCCGCCGCCTCGATGACGATCGACGGCGCCAGCGACGCCAGCACCTTCGCCAGCAGCAGCTCCGCCGTGGTCACCGGCGTCGTCAGCAGCGGCTCGAGGGTGCGCGCCTGCTTCTCCCCGACGACGCTGTAGGCGGCGAGCGAGACGGCGCCGACGATCGGGGCGAGGAGAAAGAGCAGCAGGAACTGCTGAAACAGGAATGCCTGCACCGCAGCCTCGGGTGTGAGGGCGGTGAGGCCGGGTGTGGTCACCGAGGCAATGACGACGATCTGGCGCAGGCCGCGATCCGCCCCGAGCGACTCGCCGGTCACGTGGGGCACGAGCACGAGGACGACCAACGGCAGCGCGACGCAGACGATGACGAGGATGACCATCGGGAGAATGGCCGACGGGTTCGAGCGGAACTCCCGGAGCTCCTTGCCGATCAGAGTGAAGACGCGGTCCGAGTTCATGGGTGATCCGATTGGAGTACCGGTGGCTTCTCCATGTATCGCAGGTAGACCTCCTCGAGCGGCGCCTGCTCGTCACACGCCTCGCGGATCTCGGCGCCCGCGAACACCAGTGCGCGGATGACTGCGGGCGCGTGGATGACGGGATCATCGATGATCATCGACAGGCCGTCCGCTTCCCCGCGCAGATCGCGTCCGCCGGCGGCAGCGGCGACCTCGATCAACGCCGCCACCTTCTGATGCGCACCGGCAAGGCGCACTCGGAGGCGGACGCCGAAAATCCGGCGCCGCAGCACGGCGGGTTCTCCGATCGCGACAAGCCGCGTGCTGATGAGCGCGACCCGATCCGCCAGGCGCTCGACCTCGTCGAGGTTGTGGGTGGACACAACCACCACGCGTCCTTGGCGGCGCAGGTCGAGCAGCAGGTCGCGCACGTCGCGCGACGCCTGCGGATCCAGGTTCGCGGTGGGCTCGTCGAGCAGCACGATCTCCGGGTCGTGGACGAGCGCGCGCGCGATCGCGACCTTCTGCTTCATGCCCTTCGACAGCAGCGCCGCCCGATCCGTGCGCCGATCCCACAGCCCGAACTGCCGCAGCGAACGCTCCACCGCACCGGCGACGTCCGGCAGCCCGAACAGCCGCGCGTAGACCGCAAGGTTGTCGGCGACGGTCAACTGATCCCAGAGACCTGGCGTCTCCGTGAGGAACCCGATGCGGCGGCGCAGCCGCGGCCCGGTCCCGCGATCGATCGCGATCCCTTCGATCCGCACTTCGCCGCTGGTTGGCGGAATCAGTCCGCCGAGCATCCGCAGCGTCGTGGTCTTGCCCGCGCCGTTGGGCCCGAGCAGGCCGAAGACCTCGCCATGCTGTACCTCGAAGCTCACGTCGTCCACCGCGATGCGCTCGGCGAAACGGCGGACGAGACGCGAGGCGGCCAGCACGGCGCTATCGTATCCTGCCTGCCGAAGTGCCTCTCATTTCCGCCCCGGTTTCGACCAGGTGAGGCAGTTTTGTGCAGGAATGTGAAAAATATTGAGTAAATTTGCGATTTTGATGCGGACTGCCACGCAGACTCAGGCGGAGGGGAGTATATAAGATGAATGCTTGACGACACTCAGCAGCAGGCCATCGTCACCCGGTTGAACCGCGTCGAAGGACAGGTCCGCGGAATCCGCCGCATGGTGCAGGAGCCGCGCCTCTGCGTGGAAATCCTGCAGCAGCTCTCGGCTGCCGAGGCGGCGCTGAATCGGATCAGCCTGGTGGTGTTCAAGTTCCACGTCGCGCGCTGCGTACCCGAGGGCATCATCCAGGGGGATGCGCAGAAGTCAAGCAGCCTCTCCGAGCTCGTCGATATCTTCGACCGCTTCGCCAAGTAAACGGGACGCCGCGGCTTGCGGTACACTGCTTCCCCGGATCCCGGTTGACGGGACGACCGGGGGTTTTTGTGTGCGCGGGGAGAAAGCCAAGGAGTCACCATGAAGTCAGTTCGCATCGCTCTCACGTGTGTCGTCATTGCAATGATGGCCTCTTCCGCGCTTGCGCAGTCGAAGGGGAACGCCAAACTGTCCGGTAAGATCGTGGATGAACAGGGGCAGCCGGTCGCCGACGCGGTGGTCCGGATGCAGATGGCCGGACAGACCGAGATGATGACGGCGAAGAGCGACAAGAAGGGGGAATGGTCCGTCAAGGGCCTGGCCGAGGGGCAGTGGCGCGTCATGGTAGGCAAGGACGGCGTCGAGATGGCGAACCAGGTCACCGAGATCCGCAACTCGAGCCCGGCGCCGCTGACGATCACGCTGGCGAAGCCGGCGCCGAAGGTCGATCCGACGGTCGAGATCAACACCGAGTCGCAAAAGGCCGCCACGCTCGCGCAGGCGGGGAAATTTGCGGAGGCGCGCAAGATCTACGAGGATCTGCTCGTCAAGTACCCGGCGGTCTACCAGATCGAAGGCTTCATCGCGCGTACCTACGCGGCCGAGAACAACACCACCGAAGCGATGAAGCACCTGAAGATCAACCAGGAGAAAGAGCCCGCCAACGTGGACCTGAAGCTGCTCGAAGCCGATCTGCTGATGGCGAGCGGCGACAAGGCCGGTTCCAAGGCCATCCTCGACGGCCTCGACATGACGCAGGTGAAGGATCCCTTCCCGTTCGTCAACTCCGCGATCACGATGATCAACGACGGCAAGGCCGACGAGGCGGTGGTCTCGCTGACCAAGCTGATCGCCCAGTTCCCGACCGTGCAGGAGCTCTATTACTATCGCGGCCGGGCCTACGTCGCCGCGCAGAAGCTTCCCGAAGCCAAGGCCGATCTCGACAAGTTCGTGGCCGAGGCGCCTCCGGGCACGAAGGAAGTCACCGACGCCAAGCGGATTCTCGATCAGATCAACGCCAAGAAATAGACCGTCGTGCGACGACGACACTTCGTCATGGCAGCTCTCGGTCTGGGGCTGCTGGTCTCCGCGTGCGGCGGGTCCGGCAGCTCGCCCGCGCCGCCCACTCCCACGCCTCCGGTCACCACGAATCCGTGCACGGCGGCAGCCGTCCTCGAGGGAGTCGACGACCAGGCGCCAGAGGCCACGCGTCAGTCCGCGGAGGCGCGGGCCCTCAAGTCGAACCGGCTCGATGGCAACTCACGCTGGCGCGTGCTCGACGCGCTGTGGACCCACCGTGAGGCGGCGGCCCGGCGACCGGCCGCCAGCCCCTCACCATCCCGGCCGGCCGCCGATATCGGCGACATCGCAGTCGTGCAGGATCAAGGTGATTTGATCCTGCCGCCCAATCCCTACGACCTCAAAGGACTGGGCCTGCGGTTCAACCGGAATGCCGCCGGCGGCTACGACGTGCGCCGGATCGACGGTAACTTCCGCCAGACGCTCGGCACCCGGCTGACCCTGACCGACGACGACAGCGTTGCGGCGCCGGTGCCGTTCGGTTTTTCCTTTTACGGCCGTCCGGAGACGCAGGCATTCGTCAACTCGGACGGCAACATCACGTTCGACGAATCAGACAAGTCGAGCACCGAGCGCAACGTCGCGCGCCTGCTGACCGGGCCGCCGCGCGTCTCCCCGTTCCTTTCCGATCTCGACCCGGCCGCTGGAACCGGCCGCGTCTTCGTGAATGCCGCGTCCGACCAATACACGGTCACCTGGTGCAACGTCAGGGCATTCGACTCGGTGCGTACGACCACGGTGCAGGCGACCCTGCTGCCGAGCGGCACTATCGAGATGATTTTCGGATCGACGATCACCGTCCTCGAGGCCATCACCGGGCTCTCGCCCGGCAAGACCGGGGACTTCACCACGGTGAATCTCGACTCGACCGGCCCCACCGGCGGCGGAGCGGCGGCCGTGGGCGAGCGCTTCGCGCAGCAGGCCCAACTCGACCTGGTAGCGGTCTCGCGGAAGTTCTACCAGGCCCATCCCGACAATTACGATCAGCTGGTGCTCTGGACCGACGCCCCGCTCATCACCGATGCCTTCGCGTTCGAGACGACGGTCAAGAACGAGGTGACCGGGATCGGCGTGGACACCTACGACCTCGCCGGAGACTTCGGCAGCGGCGGCCGCCTCCGCAGCCTGGTCATGATGGATTGGATTGGCAAGTATCCGGACGACCCGGCCCAGACATTCCTCGGGGAGAACAACACGCTCAGCCTGCTCGGCCAGGAATCCGGGCATCGCTGGCTCGCGTTCCTCGAGTTCCGCGATCGCACGGGTGCGCGCTCCGACGCGCTGCTCGGACGGGACCTCGCGCACTGGAGCTTTTTCTTCGATTCCGACGCCTCGGTGATGGAAGGCAACGACATCGAGGATCTCGGCGGCGGCTCGTTCCGCACCGCCGCGGCGGTGCGGCGCTACAGCCTGCTCGATCAATATGCGATGGGCCTGGTGCCGGCGAGCGCGGTGCCGCCGTTCTTCTACGTCGAGAGCCCGGTCAACATGTCGGTCGAGCGCACGCCGGCGTCGGCGCCGCAGGTGGGCGTCACCTTCAACGGCACGCGGCGGGACGTCCTGATCCAGGACGTGGTCGCGATTCACGGCGTCCGCACCCCATCGCCGGCAGATGCCTCGAAGCTCCACCGCCAGGTGTTCGTCTACATCGCCGGCGCCGGCCACACCGCCGACCCGACCCAGGTCGGCAAGATCGATCGCTTCCGACGCGCCTGGGAAGGGTTCTTCCTCCAGGCGACGGACGGACGCATGCAGCTCGTCACCACCGTCCAGTAAAAGTTCGTCTCGCACCGCGGACGCTCCACGGATCGCGCCATATAATCGGCGTCATGAGACATCTCGCCGTGGCGGCCCTGATCGCATTGTCCGTGGCGGCGCCTCAATCGCCGCAGAGTGCGAGTCCTGGGCGCTCCCAACCCCCAGGCAGCGCGAGCGATGCCGCCGGCGTGGACGTCCGGAAGCTCGCCGCGATCGAGCCGCTCGTCACCCAGGCCATTGCCGAGAAAAAACTGCCGGGCGCCGTGGTCCTGATCGGCCGCGGTGAACGCCTGGTCTACGAGAAATCGATCGGCAACCGTGCCGTCGCCCCCGCCGCGGAGCCGATGACGCTCGACACGATCTTCGACCTCGCGTCGCTGACCAAGGTGGTCGCCACCACGACCAGCGTGATGATGCTGGTGGAGGAGGGACAGATCCGGCTGAGCGATCGCGTCGCCGTCTACATTCCCGGGTTCGAGCGGTACGGAAAAGCCGAGATCACCATCCGCCACCTCATGACGCACATGTCGGGCCTCAGGCCGGACGTGGATCTCGGCGAGATGTGGAGCGGATCGGAGACCGCGATCGGGCTCGCCATCGAGGAAGTGCCCACCTCCGCTCCGGGCGAGCGCTTCGTCTACAGCGACATCAACTACTTCCTCCTCGGCGACATCGTCCGGCGCGTGAGCGGGATGCCGCTCGATCGGTTCGCGCACGATCGCATCTTCGAGCCGCTCGGGATGAAGGACACGATGTTCCTGCCGCCGGCGGCGCTGCTGCGGCGGATCGCGCCGACCGAAAGCTGCACCCCGCTCGGCTGGCCCTGCGAAGGCCCGAACATGGCGATGCTGCGCGGCGTCGTCCACGATCCGACCGCGCGCCGGATGGGTGGAGTCGCCGGGCACGCCGGCCTCTTCAGTACTGCCGCCGATCTGGCGATCTTCTGCCGCATGCTGCTCGACGGCGGCGTCTATCACGGCGTCAGGATCCTGTCGCCGCTGACCGTGGCCAAGATGACGACTGCCGCGACCCCCTCCGGCGACCGCAACGTGCGCGGCCTCGGATGGGACATCGACTCGGGCTACTCCTCGAACCGCGGCGAGCTGCTGCCGCTCGGATCGTTCGGCCACACCGGGTTCACCGGGACGTCGCTGTGGATCGACCCGGCGACGCGCATGTTCATCGTGTTCCTCTCCAATCGGGTCCATCCCGACGGCAAGGGGGACGTGACCCCGTTGCGCGCGCGGATTGCCACCGTCGCGGCATCGACGATCACCGACCCGCCGCCGGACCTGCGGACCACGCTGGCGTGGACCGGTCGCGACTTCGGCGCGTCAGGCACCCTGGCACCATCGCCTGCCCCGACACCTGTGCTGACCGGCATCGACGTGCTGCGCGCGACCGGGTTTGCGGCGCTGCACGGCAGGAAGGTCGGCCTCCTGACCAACCACACTGGCCGCGCGCGCGACGGCTCGACGACGATCGACCTCCTGCACGCGGCCAAGGATGTCACCCTGGTCCGGCTCTTCAGCCCCGAGCACGGCATCCGCGGCGTGATGGATTCGAACGTGGCGTCGGCGGTCGACGAAACCGGCCTGACCATCAACTCGCTCTACGGCGACACGCGGCGCCCGACAGCGGCCATGCTCGAGGGCATCGACACCATCGTTATCGACCTCCAGGACATCGGCGCCCGTTTCTATACCTACATCACGACGATGGCCTATGTGATGGAGGAGGCGGCCAAGCGCCAGGTCGCGGTGGTCGTGCTCGATCGGCCGAATCCGATCGGCGGGTTCCAGGTCGAGGGGCCGACGCTCGACAAGGCCTCGCTCAGCTTTGTCGGCTACTTCCCGATGCCGATCCGCCACGGGATGACGCTCGGCGAGCTGGCCAAGCTGTTCAACGCGGAGAACAAGATCGGCGCCGACCTGACCGTGATCCCGATGAAGAACTGGAACCGCGAGGCGTGGTTCGATTCGACCGGCCTGCCATGGATCAATCCGTCCCCGAACATGCGCAACCTCACACAGGCGACGCTCTATCCGGGCATCGGTGCGATCGAGGGGACCAACGTCTCGGTCGGCCGCGGTACCGACACGCCGTTCGAGCAGATCGGCGCACCATGGGTTGACGGCGTCGCGCTATCCGGGGCGCTGAACGCGCGGAGCCTGCCCGGCGTCCGGTTCTACCCCGTGCGGTTCACTCCGACGTCGAGCAAGTATGCGAACGAGGAATGCGGCGGCGTGTTCATGATCGTCACCGACCGTGCCGCCGTCCGGCCGGTGCGCGTCGGACTCGAGATCGCCGCGATGCTCCACAAGCTGCACGGCGCCAAGTACGAGCTCGAGGCGGCGGAGCGGCTGTTCGGATCAAAAGAAGGGATCGCCCGCGTCAGGGCCGGAGATGACCCGGCCACGATCGCCGGCAGCTGGTCGGCCGGCGAGGCGAGATGGAGGTTACTTAGGAATAAGTATCTTTTGTATCGGTGAAGATGAGGGTTTTAGGTTTTACGGTTTGACAGTTTTAGGTCGAGTTTTAGCTTCGGGTTCAAGTTCGGGTTCAAGTTCGGGTTCAAGTTCGGGTTCAAGTTCAAGTTCAGGTTCAGGTTCAAGTTCGGTTCAAGCTGGGGACTGCCGGCGGACGTAGGAACGCGGAGCAGAGCTGGTACG
>JBDTSX010000013.1:0-18412 GCA_039930925.1 Acidobacteriota bacterium
AGCATCGCTGGCCGATGCGGATCTCGTTCTACTGCGTCAAGGCGGCGCAGCAGGGAGGCGAGTCGCCGATTGTCGATGGCCGCCGGATGTACCAGGCGCTCGATCCCGCGATGCGGGATCGCTTCGAGCGGCTGGGGCTGATCTACGTGCGCAATTTCACCGACGGCCTCGACGTCAGCTGGCGGCATTTCTTCAATACCAGCGACCGCGGGGCGGTCGAGGCGTACTGCCGCGCGAGCGCGGTCGACTTCGAGTGGAGGGGCAACAACGGCCTGCGGACGCGCCAGCGCTGTCCGGCAGTGGTCCGTCATCCGCGCACCGGCGAAACGGTGTTCTTCAACCAGGTGCAGTTGCACCATCCTTCGTGCCTGAATCCCGCGGTGCGTGAGTCGTTGTTGTCGATGGTCGCGGAGGACGATCTGCCGCGCAACGTCTACTACGGCGATGGCTCGACGATCGAGGACGCGGTGATGGCGACGCTCGGCGCGCTCTATCGGCAGCTCGCCGCCGGTTTCCCCTGGCAGGAGCGCGACCTGCTGATGATCAACAACATGCTGGTCGCCCACTCGCGCAATCCGTTCGTCGGCGAGCGCAAGATCGTCGTCGCTCTCGGCGAGGTGGTCACGCAGGAGCAGGTCGAACCGCCACAGCGGATCGGCGAGTGACGAAGGTGACGCAGGACGCCGGTACCGAAGGCTTCCGGCTGTCGTTTCAGCAGCGGAGTCTCTGGGCTGTGCAACAGGCGGCGGTGGGGGAGCCCTTCCAGGCTGTCTGCGCCGTGGCAATCGACGGGACACTGCGCGCTGACCTGGTCCGGCAATCGTTGGAACACGTCGTCACCCGTCACGAAATCCTGCGCAGTACCTTCCAGCGGCCATCAGGC
Organism: Acidobacteriota bacterium; assembly: GCA_039930925.1. GTDB lineage: Bacteria > Acidobacteriota > Vicinamibacteria > Vicinamibacterales > 2-12-FULL-66-21 > JALZOC01. The sequence continues at coordinate 884 of JBDTSX010000013.1, forward strand.
ATCAAGACCCCCTTCCAGATCGTGTCGCCGCGTCCGGACTTGGTGTGGCAGTCAATCGACGTCAGTGGCGTGCCGGCCGACGGACAGCAGGACGCACTCGACAGCCATGTCGCCGTGGAGCGCGGCCGCACGCTGGATCTGGCCGACGGGCCATTGCTCCGGGCAACGCTCTTCGAGCAGGCCGCGTCGAGGCATGTGCTGCTGCTTTCCGTGCCGGCGATCTGCGCGGACTCGAGAACACTGACCAATCTCATCACCGAGCTCGCGGCTGCCTACGAGTCGGTCGTGAACGGGGAACCGGGTCGGTCCGGAGATCCGTTGCAATACGTCGACTTCGCGCAGTGGCAGCAGGAGCTGGTCGACGGTCACGACGAGCAGGCCACCGCCGGACGGGCGTACTGGAACGACCTGGCAACCGGGGCGGCTCCGGCGCCAGCGCTGCCGCTCGCGAGGCGCGCCATCGGGGCGGGTCGCTTCGCGGAGGCGGCGATCGATGTGCCTCTTGGTGCGGAGCTCCTCTCGAAAATCGAGTCCACGGGCCGGTTGCACGACACCTCTCTCAGCGTGGTCCTGTTCGCCTCCTGGCAGGCCGTGATCTGGCGGCTTGCCGGCGAGCCGGACACCGCCTTCGCCATCCACCGCGGCTGCGACGGGCGAACCATGGAGGATCTACAGGGGGCCTTGGGACTCTACGCAAAATCCCTCCCGATGCGCGGGTGCTGCCGGGACGAGAGTTTTACGGATCATCTGCGCGGCGCGATCGACGCGTGGACCAAAACCGAGGAGTGGCAGGAGTTCGCCGATGCCGATTCCTGCCTCGAGTCCGCCGTGTCGTTCGACTTCGAGGACCGTCCTTCAGCGTTCGACCGAGGTGGCCTGTCATTTTCAACGCAGCAGCAGCACGTGCACCTTCGCCCGTTCACGCTGAAGCTTTCCTGCGTGCGTTCCGGCGATGCGGTGTCGATGACGCTGCGCTACAACCCACGTGTGCTCGACGCCGAAGTGGTGGCGAGATACGCGGGTTATCTCGAGCGCTTCATCGCCGCCGTGGTGACGGACCCGGCGCGCACTCTCGGCGAGGTGAACCTCCTTGGCGACGAGGAACGGCTGCACCTGCTGTACGACATCAACCAGACCGCGGCAGCGTTCGAAGGGCCCTCGTGCATTCACGAGCTGTTCGAGGTGCAGGCCGCGCGCACGCCAGACGCGCTCGCAGTGGTGTCCGGACCGGATCACGTGACGTACCGCGAGTTGAACCGTCGCGCGAACCAGCTGGCGCATCTGCTGCGCCGCCGTGGCGTGAAGCCGAACGTCGCCGTGGGCTTGTCGATCGGCCGCAGCGTGGAGATGATTGTCGGCCTGCTCGGTATCCTCAAAGCCGGCGGCGCCTACGTGCCGCTCAACGCAGAACATCCGGCGGCGCGGCTCGCGCTGCAACTGCGCGAGAGTCAGTCCCCGGTGCTGGTCACGAACGATGGCGCGGTGGAGGCCTTGTCCGGGTTTTCCGGGGTGACCGTCGATCTGGCTCGTGACCGTGCACTGCTGGCAGCGGAGCCACAGGAGAACCCGCTCGCCAACGCGGCCTCAGGCAATCTGGTGTATGTAATTTACACGTCCGGTTCGACCGGCGTGCCCAAAGGTGTCGGCGTGGCGCACCGGAGCCTCGTCAACTACACGCAGTTCATGCTGCGGCGGCTGCAGGTCGGCGTCCCGCTCCACTTTGCCACGGTGTCCACGCTGAGCGCGGATCTCGGTAATACCTCCATCTTTCCCGCGCTGGCGTCCGGCGGCTGCCTGCACGTGCTCGGCTCCGAGGTGTCGATGGAGCCCGCGTTGTTCCGGAAATACGTCGCCGCACGACCGATTGACGTCCTGAAGATCGTGCCGTCGCATCTGAGTACGCTGCTTGTATCGGACACCGACGCCGCCATCCTTCCAGCGAAATATCTCGTGCTCGGTGGCGAGGCGCTGTCGTGGGAACTGCTCGCGCGCATCACGCGCACCGCTCCGTCTTGCAGGATTCTCAATCATTACGGGCCGACTGAAACGACGGTGGGCTGCCTGACCTTCGCCGTCGATCCATCGGACGTCCCGCCGAATTCACAGACGGTGCCGATTGGGCGCCCGATTGCGAACATGCGCGCCTACATTCTCGACCGGCGCCTCCGGCCGGTGCCTACCGGCGTGCTCGGCGAGCTCTACCTCGGCGGGGCGGGGGTGGCTGACGGGTATGTCAACCAGCCGGAGGAGACGGCGGCGCGATTCCTTCCTGATCCGTTTGTGCGCGATGCCTCCTCGCGCATCTATCGAACCGGCGATCTGGCCCGGCACCTGGCTGATCGGAGCATCGAGTTCGTCGGCCGGGCCGACCATCAGGTCAAGGTGCGCGGGTACCGAGTCGAACTTGGCGAGATTGAAGCGGTCCTTGCCGCAACGCCGCACGTGCGTCAGGCGGTGGTGGTGGTGTCCGGCGATGCGACGAGCGAACAGCAGCTGATCGCCTACGTCGCGCCCTCCGCGGGCGCGGCTCTCAGCCACGAGGCGCTGCGTGCCGCGGTGCGAGAAAAATTGCCCGACTACATGATCCCGTCCGCGTTTGTCGTGCTCCCGGCGCTGCCGCTCACGCCAAACGGCAAAGTCGACCGCGCGGCGCTGCCGGCACCTGATCGGTCGCGGCCCGATCTTCAGAAACAGTTCGTGGCGCCCCGGACCGCGGTGGAGCAGGCCCTGGCGGACATCTGGGCCACCGTCCTGAAAAGGCCTGAAGTCGGTGTCCACGACGACTTTTTCGACCTGGGAGGGCACTCGCTGCTCGCGACGCGAGTGGTCTCGCAAATGCGCCGTGTGTTTCAGGTCGAAATACCCCTCGGCAGCCTGTTCGAATCCCCCACCGTCGCCGCGCTGGCCGAAGAAATCGAGCGGTTCACCGGAGGGCAGGCTTCCAGGCTTCTGGCGGACTTGGCTGAGCTCGAGGGGCTCTCGGACGAAGAGGCGGCCAGTCTGCTCGACCGCGAAAACGGTTCCGATAGCTGAGCAGATCCGGCAATCCCACCCTCCCCAGGCCCAGCCCACGGGTCCGCGTCTTTCCCTTCTTTCCTCATTTGAAAGTCGGTGGTTGAGGATTGTCCGCCGCCTTCCCTCAGGCCGGCGACCGGCGCCCTTGCGGATGTCCAATTTTGGACAGCGGACGACTCTTGCCGTACTGTAGATGCGGTGCGCCTGGCCCGGCCATTGCAGCTTCGCCGTCGGCAGAGCTTCGCCCGGCGGCTGCCAATCTCGCGGAACGCCGACTCGCCTTGGAAATCGACTGAAAAGGTCTGCGAAATGGCGGCAGAACCAACAGCGAGGCCGAAGGTGGCTGATTTTTCCACTGTTGGCACTGCACGGGCACATTCTTCCCGGCACTTACATGTTTGGTCGATATGACTCGGTTCATTCCAGGAATCGCCATTCGCTGGCGCGCTGCGTAGTGCCGTCCCATGGATGAATTGCTGGCCCGCATCAGCGGCCTCTCACCCGTGAAACGGGAGATTCTCGAGCGCAGAATCCAGCAGAGGACGGTGGGCGCCGGAGTGGCGCGGACGATCGCGCCCAGGCGGACCCCCACCGTGGCGCCAGCCTCGTTTGCCCAGCAGCGGCTGTGGTTTCTCCATCAGTTGGAGCCCCACGATCCCACGTATAACGTGCCGCGCGCCATCCGCATGACCGGGCTCCTCGATTCGGCGGCGCTCGAGCGCGCCTTCCACGAACTGGTGCGGCGTCACGAGACCTTTCGCACCCACTTCGCGCTCGGCGACGGGCTACTGGAGCAGATTGTCGGCGACGCCGTCATTCCGTTGACCAGGATCGATCTCGATGGCCTGACTGAGCCGCAGCGGCGTGTGAAGACCGAGCAGTTGATGGCCGAACAGGCCGCGGCGCCGTTTGATCTCGCGACCGGTCCAGTGATGCGGACCGTTTTGCTCCGGCTGGGAGCTCGCGAGCACATTCTCCTCGTCACCACCCACCACATCGTCAGCGACGCCTGGTCCGCAGAAATCCTCTTTCGCGAACTGGGTGCGCTGTACGACGCGTTCTCGGACGGGCGGCCCTCACCGCTGCCGCCGCTCCCGATCCAGTATGGCGACTTCGCGTCCTGGCAGCGCGAGTGGCTGCGCGGCGAGGTGCTCGAGGAGCACCTTTGTTACTGGAGGCGACAGCTGGCCGGGGCGAGTTCGTCCGTGCTGGAACTGCCGACCGACTATCCCCGAGCGCCGGCTCCCGGCGTGCGCGGGGGCCTGGAGACGGCCGCCGTCTCGAGCGCGCTCCGGAACGAACTCGTGGCACTGAGCCGTCGTGAAGGGGTGACGCTCTTCATGACCCTGCTCGCCGCGTTCCAGGCGCTGCTGGCCCGTTACGCCGGACAAGAGGACGTCATTGTCGGATCGACGATCGCCGGCCGCAATCGCGCCGAGACTGAAGGGCTGATCGGGTTTTTCATCAACACGCTCGCGCTGCGGACCGACCTGAGCGGGAATCCGACGTTCAGGGAGCTGCTCCGGCGCGTGAAAGAAACCGCCGTGGGCGCATTTGCCCACCAGGACCTGCCTTTCGAACGGCTGGTCGAGGAGCTCCAGCCCGAACGCGACATGGGCCACACGCCCTGGTTCCGGGTCATGTTCCAGTTCAAGACCGCGGCGGGCGCGCCGCCCGCGATGTCAGGACTGGCACTCGATCACCTGCCCACCTCCACGCATTCATCGAAGTTCGACGTGATGCTGACCGCGATTGACGCGGAAGGGGCGTTGACACTGCTGATGGAGTACAGCGCGGCCCTGTTCGCGCCCGCCACCATCGAGCGAATGCTCGGGCACTACACGACGCTTCTCCAGCATCTGGCCGACGCACCAGATCAACGGATCGCCGCACTCGCTCTGATGACGAAGGCGGACGAGCACCGGCTGATACACGAGTGGAATCAGACCCAGGCCGAATTCCCGCGCGAGCGCTGCATCCACGAGTTGTTCGAGGCGCAGGCCGAGCGAGCGCCTGGTCGGGTCGCCGTCATTGCCGGGGACGAACAGATCACGTGCGATGACCTGAATGCGCGGGCCAATCAGCTCGCCCGCTACTTGCGCGCCAGGGGGATCGGCCCGGAAGTGCGGGTTGCGATTTGCGTCGAGCGCTCAATCGACATGGTGGTCGGATTATTGGGGGTTCTGAAAGCGGGCGGAGCGTATGTTCCGCTGGAGCCGTCCTACCCGCCGGATCGACTCGGCTTCGTTCTACGGGACTCCGACGCGCGTGTTGTGGTCACCAGCCAGCGGCTCGCCGGCACGCTGCCGGCGACTGGAATTCCGGCGATCTGCCTCGACCGCGACTGGCCGGGCATCTCGCGCGAGAGCGCGGCCAATTTCGCCGGCGGAGCCACCGCCGGCAATCTGGCGCATGTGATCTACACCTCCGGTTCCACCGGCAGGCCGAAGGGAGTTGCGAGCGCGCACCGGGCGTCGGTCAATCGACTGGCCTGGATGTGGGAGGCCTATCCGTTTGGCGAAGACGAGGTGTGCTGCCAGAAGACCTCGCTGAGCTTCGTCGATGCGATCGCCGAGATCTTCAGCCCGCTGCTTCGCGGCGCGCCGCTGGTGATGATTCCGGACGATGTGGTGAAAGAGCCGTCGGCGTTGGTGGAGTTCCTCTCGGACCACCGGGTGACGCGGCTCGTGCTCGTGCCTTCGTTGCTCGACGTCCTGCTCAAGAGCGAAGCGCTTGGGGCACAGCTCCGGTGGTTGCGCTATTGCGTCTGCAGCGGCGAGACCCTGCCGGTGGCACTGGCGGCTGCGTTTCGCGAGAAGCTCCCCGGCGCGATCCTGTTGAACCTGTACGGCTCCTCCGAGGTAGCCGCCGACGTGACCAGCTCCGTCGTCGGCAGCACCGACGAGACGTCCAGCGTTGCGGTGGGCAGGCCGATCGCCAATACCCGCGTGTATCTGCTCGACGAGCAGCTATCGCCAGTGCCCGTGGGCGTGCCAGGCGAAATCTATATCGGCGGCGAAGGGCTCGCGCGCGGCTATCTCCACCTGCCGGAACTGACCGCGCAGGCGTTCATTCCGGATCCGTTCGGCAGCTGCCCTGGCGAACGGCTGTTCAAGACCGGCGATCTTGGCCGATACCGGTCCAGCGGCAGCATCGAATACCGGGGCCGCCGCGATCACCAGGTAAAGCTGCGCGGATTCCGCATCGAGCTGAGCGAGATCGAGACCGTGCTGAAGACGCATCCCGGAGTTCAGGATGCCGTCGTGATCGCGCGCGACGACCGGGGCGACAAGTACCTGGTCGCCTACATCGTGCTGGGGGACGATCCTCCCTCTACCGGTCAGCTGCGAGAGCACCTCCGCCGGTCGCTGCCCGACTACATGGTGCCGTCGGCGTTGGTCCGGCTCGACGCGCTCCCGCTGACGGCCAGCGGCAAGATCAATCGCCTCGCGCTGCCCCCGTTCGATCGCGCTCAGCTGCCGCGTGAACATCAGGTGCTGCCGCGCACGCCGACTGAAGAGATTCTCTCAGGCATCTGGGGCGATCTGCTCCATCTCGACCGAGTTGGTGCGCACGACGACTTTTTCGCGCTGGGCGGTCATTCGTTATTGCTGGCCCTCGTGGCGGCGCGGGTGCGCGCGGCGTTTGACGTCGACCTGCCGTTACGGGCTCTGTTCGAAACGCCGACGATTGCGGCCCTGGCAGGGAAAATCGATCAGCGTCTCGCGTCTCCCGAGGCGGCGCTCGAGACGCCGCTGCGGCCAATCGCGCGTGACGGCATGTTGCCGCTGTCGTTCGGGCAGGAACGGTTGTGGTTCGCGGATCAACTCGATCCGGCGAGTGCCGCCTACAACATTCCCCGCGTGATCAGGTTGATCGGGGCGCTCGATGTCGCCGCACTGCAGCGAGGATTCGATTCGATCGCGGCACGCCACGAAATCCTGCGTGCTCGGGTCCTCCACGACAACGGCCGGCCGGCGCTGTCGATTGGCGAATCCGTCGATGCCACGATGCGGTTGTTCGATGTCCGCGACGCGGCGGCGAACCCAGGCGGGGACGAGGCGCGGCGTTTCTGGATCCGCGAGACGCAGCGGCCGTTCGATCTGTCGTGCGGCCCCCTGTTCCGCGTCGCGCTCGTGCGCCTCGGCGAAGATGAGCACGTCCTGGTGCTCACGATGCACCACATCGTCAGCGACGCCTGGTCAATCGGCGTGTTCCTGCGCGAGTTGGTGTGGTTCTACAACGGCTTTTCGACCGGCAAGGAGGTGTCGCTCCCCGCGCTGACGGTACAGTATGCCGACTACGCGGCGTGGCAGCGGCAATGGCTGGGCGGTGACGCGCTACGCGCACAACTCGAATATTGGCATGCCCAATTGGAGGGCGCGCCAGCGGTCCTCGGTCTACCGCTCGATCGTGCGCGCCCGGAGCAGGGCAGCTCCCACGGTGCGCGCCAGGCACTCGCGATTCCAGCGGCTGTCGCGCACACGCTGAAGGCGCTGGGACGAGCGTCGAGCGTGACGCTCTTCATGACGCTGCTCGGGGCGTTCCAGTCACTGCTCGCGTGCCTGTCGGGAGAAGACGACGTGCTGGTTGGTTCGCCGGTCGCGGGCCGCACCCGCCCGGAAATCGAGCCGCTGATTGGCAATTTCGTCAATACGCTGGTGCTGCGCACCCGGTTGTCGGGCGACCCGACCTTCCGCGAAATCCTCCGGCGCACCCGAGCGGTTTCGCTCGGCGCATTTGCCAACCAGGATGTGCCGTTCGAAAAGCTGGTCGAGGAATTGAAGCCGCAGCGGAGCCTGTCGTACCACCCGCTGTTCCAGGTCTGGTTCGTGTTGCAGAACGCGTCGGTCGATCGTGAGGCGTGGCGAGGGCTGGCCGTCGACTCGCTCCAAGTGGACAACCGCACCACTCGGCACGACCTGCAGTTGACGCTCTGGGAAGCATCGGAGGGTCTGGAGGGGGCGTTCATCTATCGCACGGACCTCTTTTCCGCCGAGACCATCGCGTGCATCGCAGAGCAGTTCACCGCCCTGGCGACGCTTGTGGCCGGCGAGCCGGACGTCAGGCTCAGCGCGATGCGCCGAGCCCTCGACGAGGTGCGACGCGACTACCGCGAGAGAGCGACCGAACGGCTCGAGCAGGCGAGCCTCGCCACCTTGAGGTCGAGTGGACGCAAGGTGATTACCCACGAGCGGCAGCGGATTGCGGAGTAGCAGTGGATCAATTTGAATCGACGGAGCCAGGCACGATGCAGCCGGGCGCGGTTCGCCGGAAGGCGATTCGGGCCAGCCAGCAGACGCTCGTCACGGAAACGGTCCTGCGCGCCGGCACGACGCTGCCGCTGTTGTTCGAGCCTGCGGTGGACGGGGTCAACCTGCGTGAATGGGCCGTGGCGCACCGCGAGCGGGTGATGGAGAAGCTCTCGACGGACGGCGCGATTCTCTTTCGCGGCTTCGACGTCGGCACGATAGCGGAGTTCGAGCGGATCATGCAGGCGCTCGCGGGAGACCTGCTCGACTACTCGTATCGATCGACGCCGCGCTCACCAGTGAGCGGACGCATCTACACCTCGACCGAGTACCCCGCGCACCAGCACATCCCGCAGCACAACGAGATGTCCTACACGCGCTCGTGGCCGATGGTGCTCGGCTTTTTCTGCGCAGAGCCGTCGGCCGAGGGGGGCGAGACACCGATCGCCGACAGTCGAGCGGTCTTCCAGCGAGTGGACCCGGCGATTCGCGACCGATTCGCGAAGCAGTCAGTCATGTACGTCCGGAACTATGGCGACGCGCTCGATCTGCCATGGCAGGAGGTCTTCCAGACGGACGATCGTGCCACCGCCGAGGCATTCTGTCGCCGCGCGGGGATCGACTTCGAATGGCAGGGGGAAGACCGCCTCCGCACCTCGCAGGTCTGTCAGGCGATCGCGGCGCACCCCGCGACGGGGGCACTGGTGTGGTTCAACCAGGCGCACCTGTTTCACGTCTCCAGCCTTGGACCGGAAATTCGCGACGCATTGCTGGGCAGCGCGGCCGAACCGCCGCGCAATGCCTACTACGGTGATGGTTCGGCGATTGACGAGCGGGATCTCGATCAGATCCGTGCCGCGTACGAAAGCGAGGCGGTCGCGTTTCCCTGGCAAAAGGGGGACATCCTGCTGGTCGATAACATGCTGGTCTCTCACGGCCGCCACCCGTATCACGGGAGCCGGAAGATTGTGGTGGCGATGGCGCAGGCCTGCGCGGACCAGCCGGGCATGGAAACCTCGTGATGGCTCCGCAGGCGCTCGAGGGATTTCGGCTGTCGCCACAGCAGAAGCGGCTGTGGCGGTTGCAGCAGAGGGACGGTGTCCTGCCGTATCGCGCGAGCTGTGTCGTCGCGATCGGTGGGCTGCTGGACGCCAGCGTCCTGGAGCAGGCACTCGCTCTTCTTGTCAAGCGTCACGAAATCCTGAGAACGTCGTTCCGGCTGCTGCCGGGAGTCTCGGTTCCGGTGCAGGTCATTTCGGAAGACGGCGCATCCGGGCTCATCAGGCACGACCTCACGTCACTGGGGCAGGACGCGCAGCGCGCGCAGATCGACTCGCTCCTCCTGGAGGACGCGGTGCGTCAGGGTGATCTCGAGCAGTTGCCGCTGGTCCGCGCGCAGCTGGTGACGCTGTCGCCACGGGAGCACCGGCTGCTCGTCACGATGCCGGCGTTCTGCGCCGACGGTCCCTCGCTCGACCGGTTCGTCTCCCAGCTGTCGGCGACCTACGCGGCTCTTGCAGCAGGGGCCGAAGCCCCACCGGTCGAGTCGATGCAGTACGCCGACTTTGCCGAATGGGCAAATCAGTTGATTGACAGCCCTGCCGGTTCGGCGGGGCGGGACTATTGGAAGCCGCTCGCACAAGACGGCCGTGATGCGCACAGGCTGCTGCCCGGGGTCCGGCCGGCGAGCGTCGGGTTGGAGATGTCGGCGATCACCGCGGCCCGAATCCAGGCGCTGACCTCGAGCCGCGATCTCCCGCTCTCGTCGTTCCTGCTGGCCTGCTGGCAGGCGCTGATCGGCCGACTGACCGGGCAATCCGGCGTCATCGTCGGAACCGCCTTCGACGGCCGGAAATTCCCTGAGCTGGAAGCGTCGATCGGCTTGATCGGCACCTACCTGCCGATTCAAAGCGAGATCGGTGACGATGACGCCTTCACGGCGATCTGGTCTCGTGGCACCGAACGGGCGAGAGACGCCCGCCGCCGGCAGGAATATTTCGCCTGGGAGGCTGCCGGATTCTTTCCGTTGTGCTTCGAGTTTCGCACGCGTGTCGAGGCGCGTTCCACCGCGGATCTCTCGTTCGTGGTCGAACGACAGGAAGCATGCACGGATCGTTTCACGCTGAAGTTCGTGTGCGAAGCGGTTGCCGGCCGCGTCCGGGCGAGCCTGCAATTCGATTCGAGCGTGATCTCCCGCGAGGGCGCCCTGATCGTGGCGGAACAGCTGAAGACGCTGGTCGAGGACGCCAGCCTCCGGCCGGATGCATCGCTCAACGAGCTCGAGGCCGTCGGGGATTTGGAACGGCACCGGCTGTTGGTCGAGTTCAATCGGACGGCGCAGTCTGATTCGACTGGTCGATGCGTTCACGAACTGTTCGAGGACCAGGCTGCGCGGACCCCGGACGCGGTGGCGGTCGTGTATGAAGCCGACCAGCTGACCTACCGGGAGCTGAACGCGCGCGCGAATCAACTGGCGCATCGATTGATCGAGTCCGGCGCGGGGCCGGATGTCCCCGTGGGGTTGTGTGTCGAGCGCTCGACCGCGCTGATCGTGGGGTTGCTCGGGATCTTGAAGGCAGGCGCGGCGTACGTGCCTCTCGACCCGAGCCAGCCGAAGGGCCGCCTGGAAATGATCCTGGAGGAGGCCGGGGCGGACGTGGTGGTCACGAGTGGTGCTCTTCGTCTGTCTTTCCGCCTGAAGGCGGAAGCCACGGATGCAGATAGCAAGGGCCTGAAGGCCGAAGCCACGGATGCTCCGAATGGGAGCGCGCGCGAGGTGATTCGGCTGGACGCGGACGCCGATCAACTGCGTACCCGGAGCACGGCGAATGTGCGGCGCCGCGTCAGCGACAGCAGTCTGGTCTACGTGGTCTTCACGTCGGGCTCCACGGGCAGGCCGAAGGGTGTGGCGGTCGAGCATCGGCAGCTCGTGAACTACGTCAACGGGGTATCCGACGCGCTCGGCGTGGCCGCGTCGAACGTGGCGATGATTTCGACCATTGCCGCCGACCTTGGGAACACGGCGTTGTTTCCCGCCCTGCTCACCGGAGGCGCGCTGCATCTGATCGATGAAGCACGCGCGAGCGATCCCGATCGGTTGGGCGAGTATTTCGAACGGCATCGGATCGACAGTCTGAAGATCGTGCCGTCGCACTTGCTGGCGCTGCTGTCGGGATCGAAGCCGGCCAGTGTGCTCCCGCGGACGCGGCTGGTGCTCGGTGGAGACGTGCTCCCGTGGAGTCTGGCCCAGCGGATCGAATCGCTTTCGCCCGATACGGTGATCGTCAACCACTACGGCCCCACGGAAGCGACCGTCGGCGCCCTCACCTATCGCATCGGCGCGGGGGAGCCCGCCGGCGCGTCCGGTACCGTGCCGCTCGGCCGCCCGCTGGCCAACGTCCAGGCCTATATCCTCGATTCGCGCCTCCGGCCGGCGCCGATCGGTGTGGCCGGCGAATTACACCTCGGCGGCCGCGGGGTGGCCCGCGGATACATCCATCGTCCTGATGCGACGGCGGAAAAGTTCATTCCGGATCCGTTCAGCCAGACACCTGGCGCGCGGCTGTACCAGACCGGCGATCGGGCGCGCTATCTCGCTGACGGACGGATCGAATTCCTGGGGCGGACCGACGACCAGGTGAAGATCCGCGGCTATCGCATCGAGCCCGGCGAGATTGACGTGGCGCTGCGCGCGCACCCCGCGATCGCGTCCTGCGTCGTGATGCCGCGGCAGGACACCGCCGGCGACACCAGGCTGGTGGCGTATCTCGTCGCGGCGGATCACCAGCGGCCATCAGCAAAAGACTGGCGCGCGTTCTTGAGAGACCGCGTCCCGGAGTACATGACGCCGTCGGCCTTTGTGTATCTGGATCGGCTGCCGCTGACCCCGAACGGCAAGATCGATCGACGCGGGCTGCCCGCAGACTATCCGCGGCACACCGACGAACGGCAGTTCGTGGCGCCGCAGACCCCCGCCGAAGCCACGCTGGCGGCGATCTGGTCGGGCGTGTTGGGCGTCACGCCGATCGGCGTCCACGACAACTTCTTCGAGCTGGGTGGCGACTCGATCCTCAGCATCCAGATCGTGGCGCGCGCGAATCAGGCAGGGCTGCGGCTCTCGCCGCGGCAGGTGTTCCAGCATCAGACGATTGCCGAGCTGGCGGCGATCGCGGGCACGGGAGCCCGTGCTGCGGCGGCGCAGGGTGCGGTGAGCGGGGAGGTCCCGTTGACGCCCGTGCAGACCCGCTTTTTCGAGCTCGATCCGCCGGAACCGCATCACTACAACCAGGCGATGCTGCTGGAACTCGAAGGCGCGGCGGCCCCGGCGGTCATCGAGCAGGCGCTCCACCGCCTGCTCGACCATCACGATGCGCTGCGGCTGCGCGCCCGGCACACCGATCGCGGATGGCGGCAGCATATCGACCCGCCCGACCGTGACCTTGCTCTCGAGTGCGTCGACCTGTCCGCACTCAGCGACACCGAACAGACGACGGCGCTCGCCGTTAACGCGGCCAGGATTCAGGCATCCCTGCACCTCGAAACCGGTCCGCTCGTGCGCATGGCGCGGTTCGATCGTGGCGCGAATCGCCACCCGTATCTGCTGATCGTCATTCATCACCTGGCGATCGATACCGTGTCCTGGCGCATCCTGCTCGAGGACCTGGAGACGTTGCTCGATCAACTCGGCCGCGGCAAGACGGCCGTGCTGCCGCCGAAGACCACCTCGTTCAGGACCTGGGCCGGGAAGCTCATCGAGCACGCCCGGTCGGCTGCGCGACGAACCGAGCTGCCGCTGTGGCTGACGACGAGAGGCCCGGCGCCGCGTCTCCCGGTTGACGGGTCTGGCGATAACACCGCCGCGTCCGCTCGCACCATCTCGGTGTCGCTCGGCGCAGAGGAGACCAGCGCGTTGCTGCACGACGTGCCGGTCGCCTATCGCACGCAGATCAACGAGATCCTGCTGACCGCGCTGGTTCGAGCCCTGGCGCCATGGACCGGCTCACCGTCGTTGCTGCTGGATTTGGAAGGGCACGGGCGCGAGGAGATCTTCGAGGACGTGGATCTGTCTCGCACGGTCGGATGGTTCACGACGATCTTTCCGGTCTGGCTCGATGGAGGAGACGCGGCGGCACCCGCCGAGACGATCCGGCTGGTCAAGCAGCCGCTCCGGGCGATTCCCGATCGCGGCATCGGATACGGCCTGCTGCGATACGCCGGCGCCGATCCGATCGCCGCCGGGCAACTCCGCGCGCTGCCGCAGGCCGAGGTTCGCTTCAACTACCTGGGCCAAGTGGATCGCCCGGTGACCGAGACGCCGGTGTTCCGGTTGGCGAACGCGCCAGCCGGCCCGTCACAGAGTCCCACCTTCCCGCGCGCCTATTTACTGAACATCATCGGCCTCGTCAGCGGCGGGGAATTGCGGCTGGACTGGACCTACAGCGCCGGCATTCTCGCACGCGAGACCGTGGAGCGCCTGGCGCTCGCCTATCTCACGCAATTGCGTCTGGTGATTGACGGGCGCCATTCTCCCGAGGCGGTAGCGGTCACAGCATCGGACTTCCCGAAGGCGAAGTTGAGCGAAGGAGATCTGGCCAAGGTGCTCTCGCGGATCAAGGGCTCCCAGACGCGTCCTGCGAACGAGAACGCCGGGAGAGGGAAATGAACTGCCCCCGCGCGTCATTGACGGAGCGGATGCGCTAGATGCCGCTGGATCCTACGACGAGCGACGCCGCGGCGCTGGCCAACCTGGAAGATCTGTATCCGCTTTCCCCGATGCAGCAGGGGATGCTGTTTCATTCGATCTACTCGCCTGGCGCCGGGGTGTATGTCGAGCAGTCAGTGTTCACGCTCAGCGGTGAGTTCGAGCTCGCCACCTTCGAGCGGGCGTGGCGGCGCGTCGTCGACAGGCATTCGATCCTGCGGACTTCGTTTCTCTGGGAGGACCTCGAGCACCCGTTGCAGGCCGTTCACCGGGAGGTCGATCTGCCGGTTGTCCGACGGGATTGGCGCGGGGACTCCGTCGCGGATCGGGACCGGCAGCTCGACGCCTACCTGACCGCCGATCGCGAACGCGGCTTCGAGTTGAGCCGCGCCCCGCTGATGCGTCTTGCGCTCATCAGGTATGCCGACCAACAGTACAAGTTCGTCCTGACCAGGCACCACATGGTGCTCGACCGATGGTCGCGGGCACTGGTGCTCAAGGATTTTGTCGCCATCTATGATGCGCTGTCGGCGGGCCGCGAACCGGTGCTCGACACGCCCCCTCAATATGGCGGCTACATCGATTGGCTGGGTCAGCAGGACGCGGCTGCCGCCGAGCAATTCTGGCGAACCACATTGGTGGGGTTTACCGCAGCCACGCCGCTCTCGATCGCTCGAACCACCGATCGTCCCGATGATCCGCGCCGCCAATACGGCGATGTGCGCCTGCGCCTGTCGGAAGCGGACACCGCGAAGGTGCAGGCCTTTGCGCGTCAGCACAGACTGACGCTGAATACCGTTGCGCAGGCCGCCTGGGCGCTCCTCCTGGCCCGCTATAGCGGGACCGACGATGTGGTGTTTGGCGTCAGCACCGCGGGACGCCCGCCGGATCTGCCAGGGGTCGAGTCCATCGTCGGATTACTGATCAACACCCTGCCGCTGCGGCTTCAGGTGCCGTGGTCGTCGCCGCTGGTGCCGTGGCTGCACGACGTGCAGGAGCGCCAGACCGCGCTACAGCAGTATCAGTACAGCTCGCTGCTCGACATCCACGGATGGAGCGCGGTACCGCGCAGTCAACCGCTCTTCGAGACGATTTTCATCTTCGAGAATTTGCCCGTCAACGCGACCAGAACGGCCGATGGCGCATTGCAGATGCGCAGCGATCGCGGCTACGGATCGGTGACGAACTACCCGATCACGGTGCTGGTGGTTCCCGCGGCGCAGCTGAGTCTTCAGATCGTGTTCGATCGCTTCCGATTCGACGAAGCGGCCGCCGCGCGAATGCTGAACCATCTCGGCGGCCTGCTGCGGGCGATGGCCGCGAATGCCGATCGACCTGTGCAATCGCTCTCGCTGCTGACCGACCAGGAGAGGCGACAGCTGGTCGAGGACTGGAACCAGACGACGGTCGAGTACGACCGGGACGCCTGCGTTCACCGGCTGTTCGAAGTGCAGGCGGAGAAGACGCCGGAGGCCGTTGCGGTGGTCGCGGACGGCGCCGAGGAGGGCTGGACCTACGCCGAGCTCAATCGCCGCGCCAATCAACTCGCCCGGCACCTGCAAGAGGCCGGTGCAGGCCCGGAAGTACTGATTGGAATCTTCCTCGAGCGGTCGGTCAACATGATCGTCGCGCTCCTGGGCGTGCTCAAGGCGGGCGGCGCCTACGTGCCGCTGGATCCCGCGCATCCACGCGAACGGCTTCAGTTCACGGCCCACGATGCGCGCCTCACCCTCGTCATCACGGAGGAGGGACTCTTACACACTGCACCGATCGGTCGTGCGAGAGCGATTGTTCTGGATCGCGACTCCGAGCAGATTGCCCGTCAGCCGGTGACAAACATCTCGGCCGCTGTTCACGGCGGCAATCTCGCGTACCTGATTTACACGTCGGGTTCAACTGGAACGCCCAAGGGCGTGCAGGTGGAACATCGCGCGCTGACCAACCTGCTGTTTGCCATGCGCGCCGAACCGGGGTTGGCGCCAGACGATGTCCTGCTGTCGATCACGACGCTGTCGTTCGACATCGCTGCGCTCGAGCTCTATCTGCCGCTGGTGGCCGGCGCGCGGCTGGTGATTGCAAGTCGGGACGCGGCGTCGGATGGAGATCGATTGCAGCATCTTCTCGTGGAGACCGGCGCGACGGTGATGCAGGGGACACCGGCGACGTGGCGGATGCTGATCGATGCGGGCTGGCTACCAACGAAGCGGCTGCGCGCGCTCTGCGGGGGCGAGAGTCTCTCGCGCGAACTGGCGGATCAGGTGCTCGCCAGGGCGGGCGGTCTCTGGAATCTGTACGGCCCGACGGAAACCGCCATCTGGTCGGCGACGTCCAGAGTCACCGCGGGATCCGGTCCGGTGTCGATCGGGCATCCGATTGCCAACACCCAGTTCTATATTCTGGACGCGCAGTGCAACCCGACGCCGATTGGGGTCGCCGGGGAGTTGCATATTGGCGGCGACGGCCTCGCTCGCGGCTATTGGAATCAGGCCGAGCTGACGGCGGAGAGATTTCTGCCGAACCCGTTTTCGAGCCGGCCCGGAGACCGCCTCTACCGCACTGGCGATCTCGCGCGATACCAGCCGGACGGACGCATCGAGTGGCTGCGACGGATTGATCATCAGATCAAGCTTCGGGGGTTCCGCATCGAGCTGGGCGAGATTGAGGCAGTGATCCGGAGTCATCCTGCGGTGCAGGAGGCAGTGGTCGTCCTGCGAGAGGACGAGGCCGGCGACCCGCGCCTCGTGGCGTATGTCGTCACAGCGGAACGAGCTCCGGCGGCTCGAGTTGACCCGTTGCGGACCGAGGCAGCGCCTGCGCACCCGGATCGCGCGCTGCTGCTGGCCCCGGAGCTGCGGCGCCAACTCGCGGCGAAGCTCCCGAAGCACATGATTCCGTCGGTCTTCGTGCACCTGGACGCCCTGCCGCTGACGGCCAACGGCAAAATCAACCGCCGCGCGCTGCCCGCCCCGGATGACGCTCGTCCGGCTCTGGAGTCAGAGTACGTCGCGCCCCGAAATGATGCGGAACGGACACTGGCCACCATCTGGGCGGAGGTGCTGAAGCTCGAGCAGATTGGCGTCCACGATAATTTCTTCGAGCTCGGCGGTCATTCATTGCGCGCCGTGCAGGTGATCTCGCGAGTCCGCGAGCGCTTCCAGCGGGAACTGCCGCTCCGAGTCCTGTTCGAGCGCCCGACGGTAGCAGACCTGGCGACCGCGCTGGAAACGTATCAGCCGGCGGATGCGAATCCGTCGGCCAGCATCATCCGAGACCCCGACCGCGATGCGGCGGATCTGCTGGACCGGCTTGATCGGCTTCCAGACGACGAGATCGATCGTCTGTGGGAGGCGCTTCTCCCGTCGCCGCGGGAGGCCACCGCGTCGTCCGCAGAGAAGCGAACGCAGCTTACGGACCTGCTGCAATCGCAGACGGCGCGCGCGCGCCTGGCTCCGGTCTCGTTTGCGCAGCAGCGGCTGTGGTTCCTGAGTCGGCTGGAGCCGGAGAGCGTCGCGTACAACATGCCGCGTCCGCTGCGGCTGCGCGGCGTGTTGGACGTCGGCG
>JBDTSX010000014.1:0-18347 GCA_039930925.1 Acidobacteriota bacterium
CGGTCTGATCACGGCTTCATACGGCTGGCGCGCGATGTTCCTGGTTTTCGGGCTGGTGACATTCCTGTGGCTGATTCCATGGACGGTCGTCCTCGGCGGGCTCCAACCGGCGCGGGTGGGCGCGGAGGACGACTGCGGGCCGGTGTCCGGGATCGTTCGGCATTTCAGCCTCTGGGCGATGGCGGCCGGCCACTTCACCAACAACTACGGTTTGTATTTCCTGCTCACCTGGCTGCCGCTCTTCCTCGTCCAGCAGCGCGGGTTCTCCATCGTGCAGATGAGTTCCCTGGCGACGCTCTCCTATGTTGCCCAGGCGGCGTCGGCGTTGATCATGGGATGGATTTCGGACCGATGGTGCGCAGCCGGACGTCCCGAGGCGGCCATCCGCAGAGGCATGCTGGTCGTTTGCCACCTCATCTTCGCGGTCAGCATCGTCGGCGTCCTGCTCGGGGGGACAGGCGGCTGGCTCGCGGTCTGGCTCGTTCTTGCCGGTGTCGGCAACGGAGCTGGCGCGCTGAACATGTACGCCATCGCGCAGATGTTCGCCGGCCCCAGAGCATCCGGCACGTGGGTTGGCGTGCAGAATGGCTTTGGCAACGTGTCCGGCATCGTCCAGCCGATCGTCGCCGGTGTGATTATCGATTGGAGCGGCAGCTATGCCGGCGCGTTCTGGCTCGCTGCTGGAGTCAGCACCTTCGGCGCGCTGTGGTGGGCGCTCGTCCTGCCGAGAATTGAGCCGATCGAGCTGGATTGATCGTGGAGCTATGCGCGTCCGCGCCGGCGTCGGTTCGTGCAGACTAACGCTGCTCCGTCCATCTCGAGAAAGTCACAGCGGAACCGCCACCGACGGCTTCATTCCCGGCGCGAATCGCGGCGCCGTGCGTCGGCTCGATGATGACGAGGCGACGCAACCATCCGCAACCCAGGCGCAACCACAGCCATACATCGAGGACCTCGACCTGTCGGAAGCGGATGTTTTATTGGGAGAAAGTGGTGAGCCGCGATGGAATCGAGCCCGAGGGCGAGGCCGACGGCCGGAGCCCTCGTGCCTGAAGACAGCGCCGCGATCCAACTCGAGTGAAGCGAGAGTTGGTGAGCCGCGATGGAATCGAACCATCAACCCGCAGATTAAGAGTCTGCTGCTCTGCCAATTGAGCTAGCGGCCCACTGGTGGGGGGACTGCCCGGCCGCATCCGCGACAGGACTGGCAAAAACGGAATTATAGCACGACGACGGGCCGATCCAGTCGTTGCCGCGACTGCCGCGACTGGAGCCGGCGCAGGAGCACGACCAGGTCACAGCAGATGACGCCGGCGCCAGCCAATCGATGACGCCGTCGCAAGCCGCGTTCTGCGAGGCGATATGCGGCCTCTCACACCGCGAAAGAGATCCGCCGTAAAAAACGGGTCCTCGCCAGATTTTGCGTTCAAGTACGCAGGGACGAACAGGCCCCGGCGTTTTGCAGTGCGTGACGCCGGCTCTGCAGGCGTTTTTCCGCACCTCGTATCCGCAGAAGGGTGGATGCTTGGCCGCGCGACCCCGACAAGTAAACCTCTGCGATGGAGCTACGATGACTCGACGACTGGTCTACGCGATCGCGTGCCTGTGCTGCGCCGGCGGCTGGATCGCCTTTCCCTCCGCCGCTGATGACCAGGGGCAGGCCTCCGCCCGCCCTGTCCAGGAGCCGGGCCCGCCAACCGCGTCCGCGAAGAAGGCGGACTGGCTGACCGACGGCTCTGATGCCCGCCGCACCGCCTGGCAGCAGAACGAGACGCTCCTCACGACCGCCAACGTCAAGGACATGAAGCTGTTGTGGAAGGTCAAGCTCGAGGTGCGGACCCGGCAGATGCACGCGCTCTTCCCCGCACTGATCGTCGGCAACGCCACGACCAGCGCGGGGCCGAAGGAGATCGCGGTGGTGGCCGGCATCTCCGACGTCATTTACGCTCTGGACGTCGAGAAGGGGACGATTCTCTGGAAGACGCAGTTCGAGAGTACCTATAAGGAGCCGCCGCCCGTACCCGGAGGACGCGGAGGGAGCGTGCTGTGCCCGGGCGGCCTGACCGCGACCCCGGTGATCGCACCCGCCGTCACTCCCGGCAAATACATCATCTACGCCGTGTCCTGGGACGGGCGCCTCCGCAAACTCGACCTCGCCACCGGCGACGCGCTCGAACCGCCGGAGCTCTTCCTTCCACCCAACGGCAAACCGTACGGCCTCAATCTCGTCAACGGTGTCCTCTACACGACGACCGCGCAGGGGTGCGGGGGCAATCCCAACAACTTCTACTCCTACGATCTCGCGACGAAGAAGGTCGGCAACTACAATCCCGGCAGCGGCGGCCTCTGGCCGAGGAGCGGCCCGTCGGTCGGCAAGGACGGCACGGTCTACGCCGGCAGCGGTGACGGCGACTATCTCCCCGAGCAGCAGATCTACGGCCAGGCGATGATCGGCGTGAAACAGAACGCGGACACCAAGGCGCTCGAGTTGAAAGACTGGTATGCGCCGTCGAACGCCGAGTGGATGCGAAAGCGGGACCTCGACTTCAACACGACGGGCCCGATCTTCGACTACAAAGGCAAGGAGTACCTG
Source organism: Acidobacteriota bacterium (assembly GCA_039930925.1). GTDB lineage: Bacteria > Acidobacteriota > Vicinamibacteria > Vicinamibacterales > 2-12-FULL-66-21 > JALZOC01. Next base: position 2,594 of record JBDTSX010000014.1, read on the forward strand.
GTGCAGTCGAGCAAGGAGTGCCGTCTCTGGCTGCTCGATACCGCCATGCTCGGCGGCGAGGATCATCGCACGCCGGCGTATCGCACGCCGCTCGTCTGCAACGAAGAGGTCAACTTCACGATGGGCGTGTGGGGCGCGCTCGCCAGCTGGCAGGACTCCGCCGGCACGCGCTGGGTGCTGACTCCGTTCTGGGGGCCGAAACATCCGGCCTTCAAAGCGCCGATTGAACACGGTCCGGTGGTCTACGGTGCGGTCGCCGCCTTCAAGCTGGAGGACCGCGCCGGTAAGCCCCAGCTCGCACCCGCCTGGATTTCTCGCGATATGTACATGGCCGACCCGCCGGTGGTCGCCAACGGGATCGTCTTTGGCTACGGCAGCGGCGAGAGCACGACGCAGCGATGGCCGGAACCCGGCCACGTCGGCGGCGCGCAGGGCCGCATCCAGGAATCGACCCACGCGGTGCTCTATGCGCTCGACGGGCAGACCGGCAAGGAGCTCTGGTCGAGCGGCGATCAGATCACCTCGTGGAATCACTTCACCGGATTGTCGGTCGCCAATGGACGCGTTTACATCGGCACGTTCGACGGCATGCTCTACTGCTTCGGCGCCCCGTCGCTACCGGCTGGCCGCACCGCGTCGGCCGCCGCCGCCGCCGGACAGGAGAGTGGCCGATGACGCGCCGCACGACCCGGATCCTCACCCTCGCCGCCTCCGCGGCCCTCTCGATCACGGCCCTGCAGGCGCAGGGACGCGGCAGCGTTGAATGGACCACCGGCGGCGGCGACGCGCAGCGCAGCTCCTGGATCAGGAACGACGCGAAGATCTCGACCGAGAGTCTGCAGAAGCCGGGCGCCTTCAAATTCCTGTGGAAGCTCAAGATGGCGAACGAGCCGAAACAGTTGAACGCCCTCACGCAGCCGATCCTGCTCGATCGCATCATCGGGTTCCGCGGATTCAAGTCGATCGCGTTCGTCGGGTCGAGCTCGGAGACGATCTATGCGATCGACACCGATCTCGGCACAGAGCTGTGGAGAGTCCACCTCAACTTCGGAGCCAGCTTTCCTCCGATTGTCGCCGGCACCCTCGCGTGCCCCGGTGGACTGACGGCTGCGGTCACGCGTCCCACCGCGCTGGCGATCCAGCAACCAGCCGCGCGCGGCGCCGCTGCGGGCGGCGGCCGCGGCGGGCGATCGGGCGGCGGTGTCGGCGAACCTGGAAAAGGCGCGACCACGCTGGCGACGGCGGGTCAGGGGCGCGGCAGGGGGGCAGCGCCGGGTCTGCCCGCTGCTCCCGGCGGGGCGCCGGCGCCAGGCTCCGCCGCCGCGGTCGCCGCGGCCGCCCGCGGTGGTGGCGGTGGCGGTGGACGGGGTGGGGCAGTGGGCGCGCCCGACGCGGCCTACGTCGTCGGCAGCGACGGCTTCGTGCGCGCCCTCAACGTGCAGAACGGCTGGGAGCTCGCGCCGCCGGTACAGTTTCTCCCCGCGAATGTGAATGCGGCTGGTTTGATCCTCGTCAACGACGCGACCAGCGGCTATCTCTACACGTCCACGGTCAACGCGTGCGGCAGCACCCCCGACGGCATCTGGGCTGTTGACCTGATCGCCGCGGACAAGAACGTCACCTCATGGAGTGCGAACGGCGCAACCATCGCCGGCTCCGCCGGCCCGGCGCTCGGCCGCGACGGCACGCTCTACGTCGCCACCACGGACGGCGCCGGATCGCTGTCGAACGCCGTCGTCGCGCTCGAGCCGAAAACGCTGAAGCAGAAATCGGTGTTCATCGGCCCGAAGGCAGACTTCGCCACGTCGCCGCTGGTGTTCGATTACAAGGGCAAGGACGTGATTGCCGCGGCCGGCGCGGACGGCCGCATCTATCTGCTCGACAGCGCGTCGATGGGCACGCCCCTCGCCGTCTCCACCACGTCCGGCGGCCAGCCCGTCGGCGGGGCGCTCGCGAGCTGGCAGGATGCGCAGGGCGTGCGCTGGATTCTGATGTCCGCGGCGGGCGCCATCAAGACGAGTGCCCGACCCGCGGCCGGCAACGGGCTCGTCACGCACGGCGCGATGACCGCCTTCAAGCTCGTGGACGAGGGGGGAGCGCTGGCGCTGCAGCCAGGCTGGACGTCGCGCGACCTGACGTCGCCGCTGACGCCGATGATCGTCAACGGGGTCGTGTTCGCCGCGTCGAGCGGTGAGTATCGGACCGGTGATGCGAAGGTCAGCGCGGCCCAGCGCGCTCAGCGGTCAACCCCCGCGGTGCTCTACGCGCTCGACGGCGGGACCGGCAAGGAGCTCTGGAACAGCGGCCGGACGATCGGCTCCTTCGGCCGGGGCGGCTTGTCCGCAGGCGCCGGCGTCGTGTACATTCCCACCTACGATGGCACGCTGTACGCGTTTGGAGTTCCGATAGACAAATGATCGATCGCCACTTCTCGACAGGACGCCTGGCACGGGCCGCCCTTCTCGTCGCCGCCTCGAGCGGGACCGTGTTCGCCCAGCTTCCGGACGGCCCGGGCAAGGACACCGTCCAGAAGGTCTGCGGCGTGTGCCACGACCCGACCACCGCCGCGTCCGTCCGGCTGACGCGCGAGGGATGGCAGGGCACCATCGGCGACATGGTCTCTCGCGGCGCCAAGGGGACGGACGAGGAGCTGACGCAGATTCTCGACTATCTCTCCACGCACTTCCTGGGCGAGGCCGACAAGCCGCTGAACATGAACACGGCCACGGCCATCGAACTGGAAAGCGTCCTGGGTCTGCTGCGTCGGGAATCCGCGGCGCTGATCGCGTACCGCACCAAGCAGAACGGATTCACGTCGCTCGAGGACCTGAAAAAAGCGCCCGGCGTGCCGTTCAAGAAGATCGAAGCGGCGAAGGATCGGCTGGTCTTCGGGATGGTGGCGAAGAAACCAGAGTAGCCTCTCGTCTCCGCGAATCGCCGCGGCTATCCGCGGCGCAGATAAAAACCGCTGTAGGCGTCGAACGATCGGTCAGGGTGTTTGGGCACGCTGAACGGGCGCGGCTTTTCCCACGCGTCAACCAGCCTGTAGCCAAGCGCCTCGAGCGGCGCGATGAATTCCTGGCGGTTGAAGATCCGGTACGGGCAGTAGACGCTGCCGATATTCTGCAGCGTGACGAACCCCGGACCGTCGTAGACCGGGGTCACGTTCACGAGCACGTGCTTTGGCTTCACGCGCAGCGCGGTGATCGTCCCGGCGAGGCTCGGCGCATCGAAATACTGGAGTGCGCCCGCGGCGAGGAGGATCTCGGCGCCCTCGGTCTCCGCGAGGCCCTTCACGAACGCCACATCGGTCCGGCCGCGTTCCCGCGCGAGCCGGGTTCCTGCGTCGACGACGGAGGGCACGTCGAGGATGGTCCAGCGCAAGTCGGCGGGATACTGGATCACCCGAGAGAAGCCGTAGTACGCGACCCCCACGTGGCCGCCGATTTCGAGGAGCGTGCGGCTGTCGTCAAACGCGGCGCGGAGCCAGTAGAGGACGGGGTAGTCCTCGAGCTGAACCCCCGCCAGCTTCTTCAGATACCAGTCGGCTGAATCCGCCGCATCGTAGCCGAGCGGCTTGGTCGGGGGGGCCGCGCGCTCCGCCTCCGGGAAATCGGCGTACACCCCGCGGAACGCGTTCAGCGGCTGCAGACGGTCCATGACGCGGTTCTGTACCGCGCGGAACACACGCATCGGCGTGAGCGGCTTCTTGCCGCCCGCGATTTTCCCCATGCCGCACGGCTCCCGGCTGAACGGATTGTTCGAGTTGGCGATGCGCATCGAGATGATGGCTCGCCGGCGCGATTGTATCCCGCGTCGCGCCTCAGGGCCGGATCGGTTCACGTCTTCACAGACGGTGCGCTGACCGCGGGTCGATCAGCCGCAGCTCTGTCGGTCCGGATTCGAATCGTTCCTGCAGGACTTCCACAAGCCCGGGAACAGACACGTGAGCGCGGCCCCGAACGCCACGCCGTTCAGCGCGTCCCGGGGTCCTTCCGCGACCGACGAGTCGCGCTCGAGTACTTGAACCGGAGAAGTGAGCCGGCCGCCGCGATCAGCCCGGCGGCGCTGGTGGAGCGTCGCCAATGGGCGAGGAAGCGTTCGTCGAAAATGCCTCGAGGACGGTCACGATCTCTCCAGCTCGAAGATCTCGTCCGTGGAGCATGCGAATACCCGGGCGAACGTCAGGGCCAGCGGCAGGCTCGGCACGTAGCGGTTGCATTCAATCGAATTGACGCTCTGACGGGAGACGCCAACCGTGGTCGCCAACTGTTGCTGGGTCCAGCCTCGCGCGGTGCGAAGCTCTTTGACGCGGTTCTTCACATGCGGCACTGACAAGTTGACTTTACGTTCGCACGTATCGGCATGTCAAGTGTGCTTGTCTATGAGACAGTCCTTGTCCCGCTGGTGGTCGGAGACACGCTCGTCGCGGTGGTCACGCTCTACACCGCCGCGCCGGAGGGCTTCACGGCCGATCACGCACGGCTCGTGCACTTCGTCGCGCCTCATCTGGCCACGGCCATCGATGCCGCGGTCCGCATCCAGAGTGGGCGTCGTGAGACCGTCCACCAACCCGGCCCCGGAGAGCTTCGGCTGGCCGCCTCGCGCTGAGAGCGGCAATCACCCGCACACCCCTGCAGTCGGCGATACTCAAGCCAACATGACTCACGCGATCCGTGTCTGGACCTGCCTATGCCTGTCGATCGTTCTCGCGCCAGCGATCGGCGCACGCGGCAGGAGCGGGCCGGCGTTTCGCACCGGATCTGACCTGGCGACCGCGCCAGTGCAGGCGCCGAAGTCCGCGACGCGTCGAGTGATCGCGCTCGCCGAGTCAGGGCAAACCCTTCACCAGCCGTTCGCGGATGCGGCGATGCAATGGCTGCGGGAAACCTCCGCCAGGGAAGGGTTCGCGGTCGACTACATCCGTACGACCGATCCGATCGACCAGGCCTATCTCGCCGCGCACGACCTGTTCGTCCAGATCAACTATCCGCCGTACCGCTGGACGCCGGTGGCCGAAGCCGCCTTCAAGAAGGCGATGGAGGAGGGCACGATCGGATGGGTGGGGTTCCATCATGCATCCTTGCTCGGCAAGTTCGATGGCTTCGAGATGTCCCCGTTCTTCCACCAGTTCATGGGGAACATCGTGTTCAAGAGTTATATCCCGGACTTCGCCACGGGCACGGTCCAGGTCGAGGATCCCGCGCATCCGGTCTTTGCTGGTCTGCCGGCGGCGTTCAAAATCGAGAACGACGAGTGGTACACCTATGACCGATCGCCGCGTCCTGATGTGCACGTACTGGCCGCGGTGGATGAAAACAGCTACGAGCCGGCGCGGACGGTGAAGATGGGGGACCATCCGGTGATCTGGACGAATCCGCACTACAAGGCGCGGAACGTGTATTTCCAGTTCGGCCACAAGGCGGCGCTGCTGGAGAGCCCGGTGTTCACGCGGCTCGTTCTGAATGCGATTCGGTGGGCCGGAAACAGATAGACCCCGGACGGCGGAGCGGCCGTTCAGGGAGCGGTTATTTCGACGAGTTGAGCAGCCAGCGCAGGCCGTTGTCGATCATCGCGGGCAGCGTCGGGGTCGAATAGATCCTGTCGCCATGGCCGTAGTTCAGATACACCATCCGGTACTTGGTGTTGATCCAGGAAACCGGGATGTCGCCGCCGTTCAGCGTGTTCTTCACGCCGAACGGAAAGTTCGAGGCATCGAGCGTCAGCAGCACCTTCACGTCCGGATTGGCGCGAGGACTCGGCCTCCACGAGTACCACTCGTTGGTCGGCGCCACGAAGGTCGGCGGCATCCCGTCCACGATCGGATGCGTGACGTCGTCAACGTTGACCCGCGCCGGGAGGGCGGGCCAGTTGCTGGCGCTGAACCGGCCGCCGCCGAGGAACTCGGTGAACCAGGGCCAGGCATCGTTGCCGAATCCGGAGCCATGGAATCCCAGCCAGGCGCCGCCCCCGGTCATGTAGCGTTCGAACGCCTGACGCTGCGCCGGCGTGTGAGGCATGTCGTTGAGCCAGATCACGACGCGCACGTCACGCAGATGGGCGTCGTTCAAGGCATCCCAGTCGCTGGTCGCGGCAAACGTGTAGCCGCCGTCGCCGGCGCGGGCTCCGAAAGCCCGCATCGCCTGCTGTGCGAAAAGAAGATGGTCGAGCTCGCCGCTCACCGTGAAGAACGCCAGCACCCTCGGGCGCGGCGCCGCCGGTTGCTGCGCCAGCACGCACAGAGGGACGAGCACCCAGATCGCCAGGCAACCGATCGGCACCACGATTTTGTTCATGCGCGTGTGGGAAGATAGTACATTGCGCCGGCCCGACGTCAAGAAGCTCAATGCCACGATTCTCACTCGCCATCGCCCTGGCGGCCGTCGTTGCCGCGGCCCCTGTGCTCGTCGCCGGGCCCGGCGTCACGGACGGCCCCAAGGGGGTCGTCGCCAACACGCGCAACGGCAAGGCGTACGCGGCGTTCCCCGATCTCGGAGTGGTGAAGATCGTCACGGGGGCGACCGGTGCCGTCGCCGTCATCAAGACCGGCGCCAACGTCAAGGACCTCTCGATCGATCCACGCAACGGCCGGGTGTATGCCATGAACCGCGGGCCGGGCACGATCTCGGTGATCGATCCTGACACCGATGCGGTCATCGACACGCTGAAGGCGGATCGGGGCAGCCTGACGGCGTTGAATCCTGTGACCAACAGGCTCTACGTCTCGGCGAGCACCGGCACCGACCCTTCGGTGATCGATCTTGCGACGAAGCAGTCCACGGTGATTCGAGCCGGCACCGAAGGCAATGCGCTGTCGGTGAACGTCAAGTCCAACCAGATTTACTTCGTCGGCTACGAGGATAATTTCCTGACCGTTGTCGACGGCGTCACCAACCAGCCGGCGCGAATCGAACTGCCCGGCTTCCACCAGTGGGATTCGGCTCTCAACGAGACCAACGGGATCCTCTACCTGCCGACGCCGAACCACGACGCCGTCACGGTCATCGACACCAGGACCCATGTCGTGTCGATGGTCGGGACCGGCAGCGTGCCGATGGCGGCGGCGGTGAACGAATTGACCAACCGGGTCTATGTCGTCAACTATGGCAGCAGCGACATGACCGTGATCGACGGCGCCTCGAACCGGCCGATCGCCACGGTCAAGGTGGGATTGTGGCCGCAGCAGGTCGCGGTCAATCCGAAAACCAACGTGATCTATGTCGTCAACACCCACGCCAACAGCGTATCGGTGATCGACGGCCGGACCAACACCGTCACCGCGACGGTGCCGGCTGACCAGGGGCCATGGGCAGTGGCGGTCGATTCGGCCGCCAACATGATCTACGTGGCGAACCGGTTGAGCGACAAGGTGACGGTGATCGACGGCCGCACCAACGCGGCGGTCCAACGGTAGGCACATCGGTTCCGATAACAGGAGAGTGTCAGATGGTACAGGTAGGATTGCTGGCCCGGCTCGAAGCGAAGCCGGGGAAGGAAGCCGAAGTCGCCGCGCTCCTGAAGAGCGCGCTGCTTCTTGCCAACGCCGAACCGGCGACGACGGTCTGGTTCGCGCTGCAACTGGGGCCAACGACGTTTGGAATCTTCGACGCGTTTCCGGACGATGCCGGCCGGCAGGCGCATCTTTCCGGCCAGATCGCGGCGGCCCTGATGGCGAAGGCGCCCGAGTTGCTGGCCCACCCGCCGACGATCGAGCCGGTGGATATCCTGGCGGCCAAGCTCAATCAGTCATGAACGATTGAGCCGAGCATCCGCATGATGCGCACGGCGGCCGCCTCCATCAGCGCGAGTTCCGGCACCGGCACATCGCAGGGCACGACGTCGAAATGACATAACGTCCCGTATGGCGTGTGGTCATGGCTGCGCAGGAGCACGCCGCAGTAGGACTGAATGTCGTGCCTCCCGGGATGGTCGCGAAGCCGCTCGTCGCGGAGCGTGTCGTCGGTGGTAAAGGGGCGCTCGAAGGCGCCGACGATCGAGCAATACGTCGCCTCCATCGGGGCATCCTCGCCGACCGTCGTCGCCGGGTTCTCCGCATCGTGCAGGAACAGGTTTCGCAAGATCGGCGGGTCGAAGCGATAGATACCTGTGAAGCGGTGGGCGGTGCGACTGTTGAGGAACTTCAACGCCTCACGGAGGCCCTGTGTATCGAGAACCTTCTCGAATTTCACCAGGGTGTCCGCGCGCGCGCCGGCCGCGTCCGACGCCTCGGTCTCTCGCCTGCGTGCAGGCGTGGCCAGTCCCGCGACGATCTGGATGAGATGATCGGGCTCCACCGGCTTCGCGACGTAGGTCTGAAACCCGGAGTCCAGCGCCAATCGCCGATCTTCCTCTCGCGAATATGCCGTCAACGCGACGGCCGGCAGGTGCACCCCGCGCGCACCGGTCTGGGTGCGGATCCGCTTGATCAGTTCATAACCGTCGGTGCCAGGCATCCCGACGTCGCTGACCATGACCGTGAACGGCCGTGCTGCAACCAGCTCGAGCGCTTCAGTGGCGTTGCTGGCGGTCGTCACCGCGGCCCCTTTGGCCCGCAACGCCGTCGCGACCAGGTCGCGCGCGTCGGCTTCGTCGTCCACGACCAACACGCTCGTACCCTCGAGAAGGTTGCGGTGCGGCACGACACTCGGAAGAGGGCTTCGACTTGGCACGGCTGGGCCGGAGCTCTCGGCAAAGACCGCTTGTACCGGGAGTGTCACAACGAAGGTGGCGCCCTGTCCCACGCCGCCGCTTTCGGCACGCACCATCCCTCCGTGCGCCTCGACCAGGTGACGAACCAGCGCGAGACCGAGGCCGAGGCCGCTGTGTCTCCGCGTCGTGCTTCCCTCTGCCTGTCGAAATCGCTCGAAGACGTGCGGCAGGAACTCGGGGTCGATGCCCTGTCCGTTATCCGATACCTTCAACTGGATATCGGTACCGACGCGACGCAGGGAGACGTCGACCGCGCCGTTCTTCTGCGTGAACTTGATCGCGTTGTTGGTCAGGTTCCACACCACCTGCTGCAATCGATCCGAGTCGCCGGCGACGCGCGCGGCGGCCGGTTCGATGGTGGTGGTCAGTGCGATGCGCTTGGCGTCGGCGGCAGCCCGGACGGCCTCGAGCGCGGCGTTGACGACCTCGGTCATGTCGAGCGGCCGCACCTCGAGGTGCAACTGGCCATGGAGCATCCGCGAGCCGTCCAGGATGTCTTCGATCAGTCGAACCTGTGCGCGCGCGTTCCGCTCGATGATGTCAATCGCGCGCATGAAGGCGCTCTGATCGAGCTGACCTGACTGCAGCATCCGCGCCCAGCCCAGAATCGCGTTCAGCGGCGTGCGCAGTTCGTGCGACGCGGTTGCGAGGAAGTCATCCTTGGCTCGGCTGGCTACTTCTGCCGCGAGCCGGGCTTGCTGCTCACGCTCCAGCAATACCGCCCGTTCCAGCGCGGCCTTGCGCGAGGCGTCGATATCCGTGTTGGTGCCAATCCACCGGACGATCCGGCCGGTGTGGTCCTTGAGCGGCACTGCTCGGGTCAGGTGCCAGCGAAACTGACCGTCCTTGCCGCGCAGCGAGAACTCCATCTCGAACGGTTCGCCAGTGGCCAGCGAGGCCTGCCATCGCGTCATCACTTCTTCGACGTCGGCGGGTTCGTGCACCGCCTTCCATCCCCAGCCCTGCATGGTCTCGAAGGTGGTGCCGGTGTAGTCGTACCAGCGCTGGTTGTACCACTCGATGTACCCGTCTGGCCGCGTCGCCCACGCCAGTTGAGGAATCGTCTCGGCGAGCACGTGAAACTGCGCTTCGCTTTCGCGCAGCAGGCGCGTCCATTCCTCGGTCTGGCGCTTCGCTTCGACTTCGTCGCTGACGTCACGCGCCAGCACGATCACCGCGTCCACGCGGTCCGAGCCGTCGCGAAACGGACTGTAGATGAACGAGTAGAACGTGTCCTCCGGCACCCCCCGGCCATGCCGGTCGATTCTCACGGGCACCTCGCGTCCGACGAACGGCTCGCCGGACGCCATCACCTGGTGGAGAATCACGTCCAGCCCCTGCCCCTCGAGCTCGGGCAAGGCTTCGAGCAGAGGGCGCCCGACCAACTCGCGTCCCCCGACGAGCGTCGTATAGTGTTCGTTGGCGAACTCGAACGTCAATGACGATCCCCGCAGGATGCAAATACCCGCAGGCGCCTGGTCGAAGAACTGCCTCAGGCGCTTCCTGTCGCGATCCGCCTCGGCGCGCGTGGCCTGGGCGCTTCTCGCCGCGAGCACCCGCCCGGTGGTCTCCATGCACACGACCAGTGTGCCGCCGACCGCCCCGGTGTCATCGAAGACCGGCGAGTAGCCGTAGGTCCAGTAAACCTCTTCGATCTTGCCATTCCGAAAGATCGGCACCAGGGCGTCTTCGTGCCAGGTCGCCTTCCTTGACTGCATCACCGCGTCGATCTGCGGGCCGATGATCGGCCAGATTTCCGGCCAGCACTCACGTCCAGGTTGGCCCATCGCGGCGGGATGCTTGCCCACGCCGAAACTCGGCACGTAGGCGTCGTTGTAAATTTGGATCAGCTCGGCGCCCCACCACAGGAACATCGGGTGGCGCGAATGCAGCACCGTGGCGACGATGGTCTTCAGGCTGGCAGACCAGTTGGCCATCGGTCCGAGGGGCGTCGCCGCCCAATCGACGCGACGGATCAACGCGGCCATCTCGCCGCCGCCTTCGAGCATCCAGTCGACGTTGGCCGGCGGCGTGTGATTGACGTTCCCCGGGCTCACAGTCTCCCCACGCGTACCAGCATAGTCCACGTGCGTCGCGCGATCTCGGGATGGCGCGGAGTCCGCGGGAGCCTCACTTCGGCCGCCGCCCGTTCCAGAGGTGCGCGCTAAAGAAGAGCTCGAATCGGCGGACCCACCCAGGAATCCCAACGGCGCCATGCTAAAATCCGCAGTCAGCCACCCGACTGCGGCGATGGCGGTGCGTGGTCTCCGCGCACCCAAGCGCGTCTCCCAGTGGCTGAGCCCGCCACGGATTGCCGCCAGAACCCCTCAGGCGTCGACACGGAACCACATGGCTGGCTCAACTTTACGTTTGTGAAGAGTCAGTCTGCGACAGCAGTGTTGAAAGGCCCGGCATGACCATCAACGCCGATCACCAGCAAGCGCTCGAGGAGCTGGATGTCAGGCTCAGGACCGTTCTTCCCGAGGACTACCAGGAGTGCTATGAGGATGTGCAGCCGGTCTCGATGGGATCGGCCGGCTTGAAGTACGCCCCCGACGGGAGTGTCGCCTGGGACGAAATCTGGGACACTTTCTGCGACCTCGCCATGGCCGGCGGGCCGCCGCACAAGGGGACGCTCCTCGAACCGGCGACGCGTGCGGAGATCGACGCTCGCCCCGATCGTTATCGTGAGGTCGTGGAGGAAATCAGCCGCGGCGCGACGATGGTCACGGACCTTCCCTCGGACGTCTCGCCGGTCCCCGGCTGGTGCCGCCTGTTTTGTGACACGGAAGAAATGGCCGGGTGGCTGCTCCGCGCGATCGTGATGGAGAATGTCGCCGCGCGTTCCGAGGGCCGATGGCTGGACCTCCCGGCCGCTCCCGATTTTCGGCTGGAGAAGGAGATCAAGAACGTCATCACGGTGATCGCCAAGACCTGCCATTACTGGGTCGGACACATGCCGTCCTCACAGGAGCAGGCGATCGCCAACTTGTTCGCGACGCTGGCGGAAGAGTCTCCGCTGGTGGTGCCGTCGCTGTCAGACGGCATTCGTCGCGAAGCTGACGCGATCCTTGAAGCGGGTATCGCCGAGCGCATTTACCGGGAGACGGGCCTGCGCTCGTCCCCGCCGCAGTATCACGGGTGGCTGGGCGTGGAATGCCCGAGCGTCCGCGCCGCGGTGTGGATGATGCGCGCGATGGTGGTGAGTAACGTGCTGGCTCGGCGGGAGGGCAGCCTGCTGTTCGTGCCGATCAACGCGGTCACCGATCCGAACGGTGAGCGCGTCGCCGGATGCGTGGCCCGGATCCATCGTCTGGCGGCAGCGCGGGAAGTCTTGACGACTTCCTGACGGTCTCGCCGATCAAGTAGACGGTGGTCAGAGCTTGAGGAAACGCTCGCGGAGGACACGTGACTGGAGGCGGCTGACCGGCAGCTTGTGGCCGGTGCTGAGGACCGCGACGTGCGTGCCGCCCGGCATGACGCTCAGCTTGGCGATCAGATCGACGTTGACCAGCGTGCCGCGGCCGAGACGGATGAAGCGGGCGGGGTCGAGGCGCGATTCGAGATCCTTCAACCGATACGCAATCGTGTGGCGCTCGTTCTGGATCGTGGTGATCTTCAGCAGCTCGCCGTCAGCGACGATCGACGCGATCTGACTGACCGGCACGATCAGCACCTCTTCCCGGAGGCGCACCGGGATGCGCTCGAGATACGCCGGTCTCGACGCCGTCTCGTAGGTCTCGATGGCGGCGGCGACCCGCGATCCCTGCTCCGCCACGATTTCCGCATGCTCGATCCGCTCCTGCGCCCGGTTGAGGGTCTCGCGGAGCCGCTTCTTGTCGACCGGCTTCAGCAGGTAATCAACGGCATTGACCTCGAACGCACGCAGGGCATACTCGTCGTAGGCGGTCACGAATGCGATCAGGGGCAGATCCCGCTTCTTGAGCATGCGCACGACGCCCATCCCGTCGAGCTCCGGCATCTGCCAGTCGAGCAGCGCCAGGTCGGGGTGCGTGCTCTCGATCATCGCGACCGCCTCCCGGCCCGACTCCGCCTCGCCGACGACCACCACATCGTCACACGATCGCAGCAGGGCGACGAGAAACGACCGTGCCGGCCGCTCGTCGTCGGCCACGACGACGCGGAGGCGCGCGCTCATGACGCGGCCGCCGTCGCCACGGGCTCCGGCGTGACCCGCGCGTCCGGGGGCATGCGGATCTCGACTGTCGTGCCGTGGCCGGCGGCGCTGTGGACCGTCAGCGACGCCCCGCCTCCGTACTGGCCGGCGAGGCGCCGTTCGACATTGCGCAGACCGACGCCCGATTGGCGTCCTTGCCGCAGCGCGTCGGCGGTGGCGCCCGCGCCGGTGTCCTGCACCACGAGCAGCAGCGCACGCGGCCCGGCGCTGGTGTGCTCGATGGTGGCGCGCACGCGAACATCGCCGCCAGCCCGCAGCGGGGCGATGCCGTGCTTGACCGCGTTCTCGACCAGCGGCTGCAGGAGGAGCGGCGGCACGCGAATGTTCCGGAGCGCCGGCGGCACGTCGATGACGACGCGCAGCCGCTGCTCGAACCGGGCCCGTTCGATGTCGAGATACGACTCGATCATCTCGAGCTCGCGGCCGAGCGTGGTGAACTCCCCTTCCGATCGGAGCACCGCGCGCAGCAGCGTCGTCAGCTGCATCAGCGTCTCGAGCGCGCGCGGCGGCGCCGTCTGAATCAGGTAGCCGATGGTCGTCAGCGCATTGAACAGGAAGTGCGGGTTGACCTGCGCGCGCAGCGCGCGCAGTTCCGCCTGCGAGGCCAGCTTGCCCATTTCCTGCACGCGGATCTCGCGCTCGTAGCGCTCGTCGGTCATCCTGATCGCATCGATCCGACGTGCCACGACGATGGAGATCGCCTCGAGCGTGGCGCGGTCGTCGGAGAGAATGCGGCGGCCGCCCGACAGACCAGCCACCAGGAGCACATAGCGAGGGACATCGGTCGTCGGCAGCACGATGGCGGCCGCGATCGACTGGAGCACGGATTCAGCTGCGACCGCCTCCGTTGCGGTCGCCGAGCGGGCCATCGCGGCGGCATCCTCTGCGAGCAGCACGACGCCGCCGAGCGCCTCGTCCTCGGCGCCCGATCGCCACTCGCGCCAGGCCACGACCTCGGCGCTGAGCGCGGGCGCCAGCAGCGCGCAGACCTCCGGTAACAACGTCGCGACCTGGTCGTGCGCCTGCACCCGCCGGATCAGGGCGGCGCGCAGCGACGGATAGTCCGGACGCCGCAGCAGGATGCGGTCCACGAAGTGCGCGGTCACCCTGCGGAGCGACGGATAGACCAGCGCCGTCGCCACGCACAGCGTGACCAGCACGCCGACCTGCCTCGGATCGTGCTGCAGGAACTGCGCAAAGGCGATCGAGCGGGTGCCGAAGGTCGCGATGCCGGCGAACGCCAACGTCACGATCGCGAGCAGCGACAACGCGCGCTTCAAGAACAGGTCGGCCAGCGCGAAAGGGTAGTCCTGGTAGAGGATCGCGAAGGCCAGCGGCAGCGAGGCGTGATGGCCGACCAGCTCCACCGGCCACGACGCATCGCCTCGGTGCAACTGGCTCAAGTGCAGCGCCGAGACCGCGAAGATCGCCAGCGCCGCGCCCCACATCGCGCGGCGCGATCCGGCTTGACGGCGCGTGACCACGGCCAGCGGGAGCACCAGGACGACAAACGTGTACGTGAGCAGGCGCATCGCGGCTGCGGCGGGCACGGGGCTGCTCGCCAGGGTGGCGCGGATGTGAAGTGCGGCCGCGAGAGCGGCCACTGCATAGGCGACGGCCGCGATCGAGGTCTTCGAGAGGCCGCGCACGCCGTCGCGGTCGCCCCGCAGGACCGAGTGAACGACGACCGCCGGAAGGAAGCCCAGCGCGCTGAAGCCCGCGGCGGCGACCGCTGGAAAAGGCCCGTCGATGCCCACTCTGGGAAACTCGTAGACGGCGAGCGCGCAGAGATTCCACAAGATCCCGAGGACCGAGGTGGCGACCAGCAGCGGATCGAAGCGCGCGCGCGCCCCGGCCGCACCCGCGGCGCGCAGCACCATCGCGAGCAGCATCGCGTAGAGGACGACGCCGGTGCTCAATCCCACCAGGTTCAACAGTTCGCCCATCTGTCCCTCAGCGTCCCCGCGTCACCATATCCATCACCGCACTCCATTTGAACAGGAACCCGTCGAGCCGTCGGGTTTTTCGCACGAGCGGTCGTTTCGAGCCGGCGAGTGGATGGACGATTTCATTATGGACGTGCGGCCCTTTCCAGGCCCGGCTGAACCTGGACTCTGCACTGACCCACCACCCGCTGGAGTTCCGGCGGTCGCCCGAACTCCGCCCTCGATTGCGCCGCGGTCCGGTCGGCTGGCCGAATCGGATGTTCACCGGACGCCGGCGACCGTTCATCGAGTTCCCGTCGCCCCGAATCGTGAGCCTTGGTACCGTGCACTTCGGTTCAACGGTCATTCATCTTTCGAAGCGAGGTGGTATGGGAACGGTTCGCTGGCGGCTGTCGCTACTGGGGAGTTGTGGTCTGGTCCTGTGCTGCGGTGCGCTGGCGCCGGCCGCGCGTGCGCAGGAACTCGGGGGAGCCGGCACGATTCAGGGCACGGTGAAGGATCCGACCGGCGGTGTGATGGTGGCGGTCCCGGTCGGGCTCCGCAACCCGGTCACCGGGTTCAAGCGCAGCACAGCCACGGACGCCGCGGGACGGTTCCTGTTCCGGAATCTGCCGCCGAACCACTATCACGTCGAGATCGCCACGCCGGGCTTCGATGCAATCGAGCGTGACGTCGATGTGCGCACCGGGGTGCCGATCGATCTCGAGCTATCGCTCACACTGACCGGGACCACCGCCGCCGTCGAGGTGATCGGCCACGCCGAGGATCTGGTGGAGCGCGATCCGACCGCGCATACCGACATCGATCAGTCGCTGATCTCCAGGCTGCCGCTGGAGTCCGTGTCGGGTCTGAACCAGGTCATCACGCTCGCGTCGCCAGGGGTGGTGTCCGACTCGAACGG
>JBDTSX010000015.1:0-17960 GCA_039930925.1 Acidobacteriota bacterium
GTGGGGATTGCGATGGGAGGTGGACTCACCCTGCGTGTCGCCTGGATGGTCGACACCGGAGCGGAGGGTGGCTGAACATCCGCTCGTCACGATCACCCGCCTGCTCGGCGGCGTGATCCTGATGCAGGGCCGGCTCGGGCACCAGGTGCTCGGACAGCTGCTCGTGATGAACAGTAACGAAGTGGCGATGGCGGCCGCCTCGGTCGTCGTTGCCGGGACGACGGGCCAGCGGAGCGCCGTTGGCCAGATCGCGCTGCGCACGGTGGCTCCGGCCTTGGCGGTGCGGGCGCTCCTCAAGAAACAAGAGGATCGTCTCGAACGGCAGGAAGAGCGCCTGGCCGGCCGCGAGCGCACGCTCGACGAGCGGCGGATCGCGATCAAGAAAGAGAATCGCAAGCTTCACGACACGGTCAGCCGGCTGGCGGAGAAGCTGCGCAACTGTGAGGCGGCGGCCACGCCGCCGTTGTCGCCGCCGGTGGCGCTCCTGCCGGCCGCGTCCCCGCCAGCAACGCCGGCCGAGCCACCGCCCCTCGTATCCGCTGGCCCGCGCGTGCCGGCGAAGAGGCCGAGGCGACTCAAGCCGCACAGAGCCACGTCTGACAGAGCCAGGCGGCGCCCGGCGAAGACTCGGCGAGCAAAGCCGTCGGCAGCGAAGCCGCGAACAACGAAGCTGCGCGCAGCGAAGCCCCCAGCAACGAAGCGCCAAGCAACGAAGCGCCAAGCAACGATCGGCCCGGCTCGAAGACGGTCCGGCCAGGCACCAGGCGCGAAAACGCGCTGACCATCACGACGCCCATGCGTGCGTGGCGCCGCGCGTGCCTGGATACCGATGTGTGACGATGATGTCGCGCGCGCGATTGATGTCACGCGACAGCCGGCTGCGCCGTTCGAACTCTACCGGATCGGAGAACGCATGGTCCGGGTGCGTCTCGGCGCGCCGGCGTCGCCACGCGTCGTGGACCTCGCGATCGGTGGCGGTGGGGACCACGCCAAGCACCTGGTACGCCCAATACAACTCGTCCTGCGGCGGCACGTCGGGTTCGCGGGGCGCCTCGCGCCTGGCGCTTCCCGCCGCCACCGCATGACGGAACAGCAGCGCGACGCGCTCCGCCGCAACCTGGTCGGCCGCCGTCTGGAGCGCCTGGCGGATGAACGCCAGATCGCTGCTGACCCCCGACCACACCGCACCGAGGAGCGCACTCCGCGCGAGAGCCGCCACGTCGTCGAACACCGGCAGGCCCGCGTCCCACGCCAGCATCTCGCCGCCTCGAAACAGGTAGTAGCCGGGGAGCACGCCGAACGCGGCGGGTGCGTGGCAGCTGCGCAGTCCCTGGTGAAGGAATCGCGGAACCGAGGAGCCGGACGCGAGCACGCGTCGCAGCTTCATCGCGCCGAGCGCGATGTCCGGGTGTTCCGCGTGCAGGCGCCGCGACAGCTGACGGTTGAACCGGTGCCGCGGGTGCACCGACAGGAAGACGACCGCGATCTCGGAGCTGCGAATGAACTCGAAGAATCGCGCGGCGTCGATCGGCGTCGTGTGCGTCACGGCGAGGCGCTGGAATCAGGCGGCTTCGGCAAGTCCGGAGTCCAGCGTGGACCGGCGGATTCGCTCGACGCGGGCCAGGAACATCGGCGCGGTCGCCACCGGTCCCGATACCGTCGCGAGCGCCCGGCGCGCCGCGGTCATCGCCGCCGCAAGCGCTCCGACGGACGCCGGCGGCGGCGTCAACGCCAGCCGCTGCTCCTCCGCGGTCACCGTGGCGTTCATGGCCGCGAGTTGCGCATCGACACTGGCTCCCGAGACGTTGACGACCTCGGCGAGCGCGATACGCGCGGCGGTGACCGCGCGCCGCGCGTCCGCCAATGTGGACTGCGCCAGCAGCGCCGCGACCGTTGCACTGGAGGCTGCCGCGGCACGAATCAGTGTGTCGAGCAACGTCAGCGCGCGGGTGATGTTCGCGCCGACGTCGGCCGCGGCCTGGAGGTCGCGCTCGAGCTCGGCAAGCACGTCACCTTCGCGGCTCTGCAGGTGGGCGACGGTCGGCGGGGGTGGCGGCGGGGTCGGCAACGGACGCGGTTCGGCATTGCGGATCAAGCGTTGAACAATGCGCTCGAAACGCCGCGTCGCGCCGGCGAGTCCTTCCTGAATGGTGCGGTCGAAGAGTGCCGCCATGCCTTTCTGCGAGCGAAGGATGTCGCCAAGGCGAGCCCGGCCGCCGCGCGTGCTCGGCGCGATGGTCGCGTTCAGCGCCGGCACCACGTAGTCGCGCGCCGCCGCCTCGATCTGCATCACTTGGACGTCGCGGTCGCGGCCCGAAAGGATCAGCGCCGTGGTCAGCCGCTTGTCGTCGCGGATGGCGGTTTCCGCGGCGGTACCGCGAAGCACGCGCGTCCCGGCGGGATCGAGCACGACGATGCGGGGGCCGGTGATTGCCCCGCCCGAGACGGTGAATTCCACGTTGATCCCGAATTTCTGGAGCAGGTCCAGGAATTTTGCCGGCTGCCTGGCCTTGAGGAGCGCGATGTAGGGCGGCAGCCCCCGCCCGCCCGCGAACTGGATGAATCCGGCGCTGACAATCGCGCGATCGTAGGTGTTGATTGCGTCGAAATTGCCTTCGAAGGTCGAGACCAGCCTGAGGGCCGCCGCCTGTCCAGCGGTGAGGCCGACACCTGTGTACGCCGCGACCGCCAGGGCGGACGGAGCGGCGGTCCCCGTGAATGCCACCCCCGAGTCGCTCCGCGTCACGCTGCTCGCGACATGATCGCGGACCGAGAGGCGATTGGACCCTCGTGCCATTGCGTAGACCGAGATGCGATCGAGGAGCGCGGCCGTTGCATCCCCCGGTCGTACGACGCCGGGCGTGACCGCGCCGGCAATCGTGCCCTTCGAAACGAAGAATCGAACATCCCTCTGAAATCCACGCAGGGCCGCGGTCGTCGCGCTCAGGTTCGACTGCGGGATGTTGGCGGTCGCTCCGGCCGGTGGGCTCTCCCGATGCGACGCAGCGAGCAGCCTGAGCTCCACGAGCCGCTGCTGGACGGCGCGGACGTCGGCGGCGGCGTTGCCGGTTGCCGTGGCGCCGACCGGGCCGGCGATCGTCAGGCCGCGGCGGATCGACTGGGTGATGGTGCCGAGCTCCGTGGCAATCGCCGCCAGTTCGGTCGGTGTGGGAAGCGGAATGGCGCGGTCCAGATCCGTGCGGGTCGGGCCACGAACCGGGACCGTGCCGTTGACGGCAATTCCCATCTGGCGTTGAAAAGCCTCAATCGCGTCGATCGTCCGCGCCAGTGACGCCTCTGGCGCCGCGGCAGCGCCGGCCGGCCGCTCGCCGGCGAGTGTGACGGCGTCAACGGCGCGCAGCTCGACCAGCTGGTCCTGGTCGGCGCGGACGTCCGCCGCACTGTTGCGTCCGCCGCGCCCGACCGTGCCGGTGAGCGCCAGCGCCGGACGAGGCGGCGGGATCGGATCGGTAATCGATTCGGAGAGCTCGGCTCCTTCACGCGGCGGCGTGGCGGCGCCGGACGGTGGCGTGGGAGAGGCGGCGGACCGCGCCTGGCGGAACCGCTCCCGGAAACCGGGCGGGTTGTACTCCCAGTGCCACGGCTCGCGCCGATACGGAAACCAGCCGTCGGTCTCGCCGCGCAGCATCATCCATTTGTGGACCGGCGAGTTGTACATGCCGGCCAGGTTGCGGAACGGCCGGGTGGTGGTCTCCGTGAAACGGAGTCCCCCGTGTGACATGTTGAAATCGACCGCGAGGCCGAGCGTGTGAGACGAGAACGACGCCACCGCGTTGCGATTGCCTGCGGCCGCGGCGCTGGCCTGCGCGCGGGCCGCGCTGCGAAACGCGTTGTTGATGGTGAGTGTGACGCCGCCGGCGGCAGCCGCCGTGCGGATCGCGACATACGCCGCCGACGCGTCGCGGTGCAGCCGCTGGCCGCGCTCGCCGGGGACGGCCACGAGGGCCCCCTCGATCCGCTGCTGCATCGCGGCGTCGAACTCGTCGGCGCGGACGACGGCGGCGTCCCCCGAGTTGGGGCGGCGCTCCGGCCGCAGCCGCGTCAGTGCCGAGAACATCTGATCGGCTCGCGCTTCGTTGCGGCCCGGGGGGCCGCCGGGGAAGTCGCCGTCCTCCCAGGCGAAGCCGAGATACCGATCGCGTTCGGTCGGGTCCAGCAATTCGAGCGAGCAACGCTGCGGGTCCAGGATGAAGGCGCGCTCCGCCGCGGTCAGCACTCCGCTCGCGAGGTCATCGATGATCGCCGAGAGCGCCACGGACCGATCCTGTCCGACAGGGATCGCCGCCTGACGCCGCTCCAGGTCGGCGACGGCGCGCTGCAGATCGTCCCGCAATGCCGGTGTGCCCGATGGGGGTTGCAGCACCGACCGCAGGTACTCCTCACGCACGCTGCGCTGCCGCCTGGCACGGAGCGCGTACACCGCCGCGACCAGGATCGACAGCGGCATCGGAGGAGTGTCTTCCGACGGAAGCCGCTCCGGCGCTGCCCGGCCCACCCGCCGCGGTCGGGCCCGGCGCCGCGGCGACGCCGCTTCCGTCAGTAGCACCACGTGGGGCGCCACATTCCGATCCGGCCCGGTGATCCTCAGACCGCGGCGACCGCCCGGCCCACCGTGGACTTCGATGAACACGCCGTCGGCCGATCCTTCGCAGGGAATGCCTTCCGCCTCGAGCACCGCCCGGCTCGGCGCCACGCGCTCAACGACCGAGACCACTGCGAGTCGTCCTTCCCCGCGTGCGCGGCAGACGGCGAACAGACCGGGATGCGCGGCCGCCGGCGGCGCCATGCCCGGCCGCGCGACGACCTCGAGCCCCATCTCGGCGAGCTCGTGCGTCCGGCCAGGGTGGATGGCCGCGGCAAAGAGCGCGGCCGGCGAATCGGACGGGTGCCGCATGGCAGCTCCTTCACTTCCTGCGCGCTCGCAGCTCGAACACCAGCACGAGATCGTCCAGCAACTCGGCCGCCCTGGCGCCGGTCGCGCTGACGGCCAGCTTCCACGCCCCGGGAGGACCGGACACTTCGGCAAGAGCGCGGACGGTCCGCGACCCCGGCCACGGCGGGACCCAGCCGGTGACCGGCGGGCCCGAACCCTTCGGGGGATCGAGGCGCACGCGCAGGGCGTCGGCGCCGAGCGGCCCGCGCGCGTGAGCGAAGAGCGTCGCGCGCTCGATCCGCAGTTCCAGTCCTCGATACCGGCCCGAGAAGCGATTGGCCTCGAGCGGCAGCGGGATCTCGATTTCCTGGCCCGCCGGCGCGTCCTCGAGACGCTTCCACATCGCCGGTAGATCGCGTTTGACGCTGAGCGCGTGGTGCGCCTCCGGCTTGATTCCGCCGCGCGCCAGGCCCTTCTCGCGATCGGCCCGAGCCACCCCCTCGAGCGCCGCGCCGCCGGTGCGCGCGGTGTAGGACAGGGTGACGATGAGGTCGGCGATCTCCGCGAGGTCCACGGCGTTGTCGGGCTGCGGCAGCTCGATGCGCCACTTGGCGATCGCGCCCGCCCCCTCGAATGGCAGATACCGGTCGTCGTCGAACCGCAGATGGAATAGTCCCGAATCCGCGTCCGGTTTGCTCGTCGCCACCGCCTGCACCGGTGCGGGGTTGACCATGAATCGTGAGTCCTCCGCATCCGCCGCCTGCGGGTACGAGCCACTGGCATTCGCGTCGGTGCGGATGCGGTTCTCGAGCAGCGTCAGCGTGCAGTTGACGTTGCGATGGGGCGTGCGGACACCGGAGACGGTCAGGCTGACGGTCTTGAGGCGGCGGAAATAGTGGCCCGGGAAGTCACCGTCGAGCAGCGCTTCCGTGACCTCGATCTGGCATCGGCCGGTCGCCACGAGCTGCTCGAGCGCGAGCGGATAGTCCTCGCGGAGCGACACGTGCCGCGTGATCTCGAGCGCGCGCCGATCGCCTTCGACGTGCGCCGCCTCGATCCGCCGCAGATCCAGCAGCAACCGCTCGCCGGCGAAGAGCCCCTTCTTCAGACTGTCCCAGTACGAGAATTCGATGAATGACGACGAGGGGTCGCCGCGCTCGAAGCGGAAGGCGCGCTCGGCCTGTTGTGCCGCGTCGAATGCGACTTTGTAGGCCTGGAAGTAGACGCCGGAAAGCTGCCCGAGCATCCACCCGTACAACTGTTCGTTCGTGTACTTGTCGCGCAGGTAGGTCTGCACCTTCCGGGCGTTCTCGACCTCGAGATCGTGTCGCCGCAGCTCGGCCGAGGAGATTTCGAGCTTCAGCTGCGTCTCGGCGATGCGTTTGTCGATCTGCGCCTTCTCTTTCGCGAGGAGCTCGAGCTCGTGCTGCCATTCCTCGCGCCGGCGCTGGTACTCCGCCTGTGCCGCGGCCAGGTCCGCTTCGGTCTGGTTCTTGGCCATCACCTTCTCGAGGCTGGCCGCGAACGCGCCGGCGATGTCGCCGAACATCTGTCCGCCGAGCTGGAGGGTCACGAACGGTGAGCTGAATCCGCCGGCGGCGCCGGTCTGGAACTCGGGAATCGCGTGCATCACCTTCGCGACCAGGTCAACGCCTTCGGCGACCCCGGAAATCACCTGCGACGCGGAGAGCGATTTCTGCTGCGCCTCCTCCTGCGGGTTCATCAGCGTCCGGAGCTGCGTGGTCAGGTGCTGCGCCTGCATCTCCACGTGCTCGCGCTGCAGCGACAGCTCGGCGAGCGCCTCTTCCACCTGCCGCACCTGTTTCTTGCGGACGTCGCGCACCGCGTCGAGAAGGACCGTTTCGTTGGCGGCGCGCAGCGACGCGAGCCCTTCCGCGTCCCGGCGCTCCAGCACCTGCAGGGTGATCGCGCCAAAGCTGCGGATTTCCTCGGCCAGCCGCACCGCGCGTGCGAGCAGGAATCGGAAGCGGTAGTGCGGCGGCGGGGCGTTGAGGCTGGCGATCACGCTGCCGAGATCGACGCCGGCCGCCGCGGCCCGCACCAGCAGACCAGGGTCGATGGGCGGCTCGAACAGCGGCAGCTGCCGGACGATCCCCTGGATGTTCATGCAGTTGCGGATCTTGTAGAGGCGATCGGCAACGGTGTCCCAATACTTGTCCAGCTGTGGATTGGGCGGCGTGCAGAAGTACTGAGTGGCCATGCCCAGCACCGCGGACGCGGCGCCGCTCTCGGGGCGGGCGTTGATCCGGAACGGCCGGCGCACCTGCAGGTTTTCCAGCCGGACCTCGAAGTTCGAAAACAGGTCGAGCCGATGGCGCATCTGTTGGAACGTCAGCGGCGGCTTCGAGACGATCGGCGGAATCTTCTCGGGACGCGGACCGAGAATGCTGGCGGCGAGGATGTAGATCTGCGTGGCTTCCTGGATCGATTCCATCGAGTCGCGGCGAAACAGCTTGTCCCCCCACTCGACGAGATTGTCGATGTACTTCATCACCACCGCCTTCTGGTAGGCGGCGATGCGCAGGCGCGCGATGACGTGCGGCGAAAACGGCTTTTCCCACCACGCCGACAGCTGATTGCGGACCCGGTTCTGGCGCGCGATGATCTCGCCGTCCTGCCCGCCGTACGACAGCAGCTGCATCAGCCCGCGCGCGCTCTCGTACTCGTTGTTCTCGTAGAACGGCGCGAACCTCCAGTACCGCTGCGGACTCGGCGCGCTCGAATCGGTCGTCGGATCGAAGATGAAATGGAACCAGCGCTGCGCTTCTTCGTGACGCCCTTCTTTCCCGAGCCGGACCGCAACCTGGAGCGGCGCATGGAAGAACAGCTCCCAGTTGTATGACCCGTACGGGCTGTCGGCTTCGAACGCCACGTCGAGGTGCGGGAGCGCCTGGTTGAAGACCAGCGGGCCGACGCCGTAGTGCCGCTCGAACCAGTTTCCGCGCTTCGGCGTCCACTTGCCGTTCTGCATCACGTGATCGACGCCGATCGGCGGCCGCGAGGTGCTGAAATCGAGCAGCCCCGTGATCCCTTTCGCCTTCAATGTCTCGAGCAGCCGGCACGTGTCGGGATGCTCGAACGGCGTGAACTGCAGCCGGCGTTCGTGATACCCGGCCCGCGGCCTCATGACGAGTTTCGGGGCAGGCCGTCCCGCCCTGCGGACTGCCTGGCGCGCGAGTGGACGCGCCGCCGATCCCGGGCGCACCTGGGGCCGGGCCGGTCGCGGAGACGTTCGCCGGCGGGGCGACCGCGCCTCCGCCGCATCGTCCGGATGCGACGCCTCGTCCTGGAGATCCTCCCGCTCGTCGAGCGCATCGCCGGTCAGCATCGATTCGTCGATGTCCTCGCGCCGGCCGCGTCCGCCGCGGCGGCGCGCCGGCGCGGGCCTGCGCTGGGTCGAGTGCGCTGGACGGCGCCCCAGCAGCGGCCGCGGTGCGAACAACGGCGTCGCCACCAGCCGCGGCTCGCGCCAGTCGGCGTAAATCGGGCGGACGAAGTAGCTCCGGAACCGGTCCTGGAAGAAGAAGGGATAGAGCCCGCGCTGTTCCGGGTGATCCGGATTGACGACCGGGATGATGCTGAGATTCCGGCGGTCCCGGGACCGCGGCAGCGCCACGACCAGGCCGCTCGCGTCGGTCGGCGGGAACGCCAGCAGCGCGCCGCCGTGGTCGGGAGGCGTGAAGCCCATGCCGGCGACGCGGTACCCGGGCGGTGCGTTGAGGCGCCCGCCGTCAGCCAGCCGGAATGGATGCGAGGCGCCACCGCGGCTCCTGACGTTGCCAATCGCCGAGTGGACGACCGAGCGGTGGAACAAGTGGCGCTTCGACGAGCGGGTCTCGACCACGTTCGCCCGCTTGATCGCTTTGTCCCTCTCGGGGACGAGTGCGCCGTTGCAACCGTTCAGATCGAACGTGGCGACGCGGTCGAGGTCCGCGGGCAGCAGCGAGAGCCCGACCGGGTGGACGCGATCGACCGCGCGGCAGTAGAGATGGATCTGCAGCCTGGGCGGATCGCCCGGCGTGATCGAGGCGCGGAGCGTGTAGTCGGACGGCGAGAGGATGCGGCTTCCGTCGCGCTTCGCGCCCTGGACCGGTCCGGGGATTGTGAGGAAGGTCTGCACGTCCACCACGCCGCCGGTCGACATTCGCTTGCGCGACCACCTGCCGCGATCGTAGACGGAGTAGGCCAGCTGGATCTCCCAGTCCTTGCCGAGAGCGGGCGGCGGGCCCTCGCTCTTCTTGTCGATCGGCGGCACGTCCTTGTTCACTTCGCGGAACATCGTCCAGAACAGATGCATCCGGCGATTGAACACGATCGGGACCAGGTGTTCGCCCTCGATGTCCGCGTCGATTTTCTCCCACGGCGTCCAGGTGCGGCCGCTCTCCAAACGCCGGTAGTACCAGAGATACGGAGCGTTGAAGGTGCGGGCGAACACGTGGTATGTGCCGTGATCCCACTCGGACCGCGGCGCAATCGGAATGCGGAGCGCGCTCGGCGCCTGCCGGACCATGCGGGGGATGTGCCGGTCTTCGAACCACACACCGCGCACATCCAGCCGCGCGATCTCGTCGAGCCCCTCGAGATAGTCGGCAAACGCCGCTTCGAGGTTCTCGGTCTTGATCTCCTGCTGAAGGATCGACGACTCGAGCGCCTGGAAAAGCGGGGACTTGTCGTCGCGCAGGTCCGGCTCGATCCAGTTCTCCGGATAGAGGAAGACCTTCCGGTTCGCCTCCCACACGCGATACGTCTTCAGCCACTTCCAGTCGTTGTCGTCGATGATCCGCGGCGGCACCTTCGGCTCGAGATTCATCAGGCAGCGCTGGAAGAACGTCTGAACCGCGCCGGTGGCCTGACGGATCCGCGACGTGAGCATGCACGGGTTCATGTCCACGTCGATCAGGAAGAACTCGAACAGCTGATTGCGCGTCCTGACGCCGAGGTCGCGCATCTGCGGCAGCAGGTATGCGACCAGCGCGTCGCGCCGCTCCGCCCGCAGCGGATCGTTGAGGCTCCGCGCGACCTCGAGCCAGCGCGTCTCGTCGTAGCGGGCCTTCACCGCCTGGACGATCATCGTGGCGCCGTCGGCATCAGGCGTCGTATTCGCCCAGGCGTAGAGCGTGGCCGGGGCGACCCCGACGCGCCGTTGCACGTCCACGGCGCGCGCCAGCCGCAGGATCACCGGTTCGTCACCGGGCTCGACCGGTGGCCGAAGCGCTCCCGCGGCCGTGATCGCCATGCCGTCTGGGCCGAGAAAGGCCTCGACCACGCCCCGATCCCAGCCCGTCGCCAGCACCAGGCGATTGACCGCTTCCGGCAACGTCGCGGCACGGAAGACGTCGAACAGATCCGAATTGGATCGCGGGAGCTGCTTGCGCAGGCCGTACCACCCGGCCAGCTGACGCCACTGCCGAAACAGTGCGACCCCGTCCGGCTCGGGCCCCGGCTGCATCGGCAGCGAGTCGAGACTCAGGTATGGGTGCTCCCCGGTCAGCCATTCGAGCTGCGAGTCGGTCACGCCGAAGCCGGTGAGGATCAGCGACGCCTTGTGCAGCCGCCGGTAACTCTGCTCGACTGGCGCGAAGGACGCGAGGCCGTCGGCCGGGTACAGGTTCGTCGTCGGCAGCGGCTGTTTCGCCGCGGGTCCCGTGCCGAAGAGCACCGTCAGCGCCGCCGGTGCGCCCTGGTTCCGGTACTCCAGCCGGATTTCGTAGAGGCGGCTCGGATCGAGCCCGACGGGCTCGGACGCGTGCTCGGCCACGCGACCGGACGATGCGGGCTGATCGATCAGCACGCGCTCGGTGTCGTCGGTCTTCACCGTCAGCCGTACGGCGCCGTCGCTCTGCACGTAGAAGGTGTGCGGCGCCTTGCTCTTCGGCAGGAGCCGTCCGGCCCATCGCACGCTGAATTGACGTCCGGGGACCCCGTCGGCGGGCGCGGCCCCGGCCCAGGTGAACGTCAGCTCCGGATCCAGGCGCACGATCGCGGGCTCACCCGCCAGATCGGCATTCGCGTAATACGCGCCGGTGAGACCGGTGCCGAGCAGTGCGAGGAAGTCGCGGAGGAGCGGTTCACCCTGCCGATCGCGCGACCGCAACACCACATCGAGCAGCCGCGCGGCGGCCGGAGCGGTCAGCCCGAGCGTGTCGCTGAGGCTCTGAACGACCGCCCCGCGGAGTTGGCGGGTGCGCAGCTGCGGCAGCAGGTGCTCGAGGACGAAATGGATGTTCGCGCGCCAGCGCGCCTCCATGCCGTCAGTGGGTGGGGCAGGGGGACTGGCGGCGGCATTCGCCTCCGCGGGAGGAGGCGGCGCTCCCGCGATGGCCGACGGCACCGCGCGCACGTCGCCGGCTACAGCGGGTCCCGCGGCAATGACGGGCAGTTCCACGGCCGCCGCGGCGGGGCCGCCGACGGGAGCGGGCGCTGCGAGCGGCTCTCCGGTGAGCGGAACGGTTCCGACGGAAGGAGCGGTCACGGACATCGCCGGCTCTCCGGCCGGCGGAGTGCCCCGATCAATAGAGGTTGGCGCCGCTGGCAGCGTCGGGGCCGGGGCAGCGGCCGCGGCAAGTGATACCGGCGCCGGCATACTGGCCGCGCCGAAGAGTCGGGTTGAGGCGGCAGCGGGGTCCGCGAAGAGGCGCGCCAGGTGCCGTGTGAAGAACGTGTGCCGCTTGACCGCGCTCAGCGGCGTGCGCGGATCGAGCACTTCGATCGCGGGATCGAGCAGCGCGGGGTCGAACAGCGCCGCCAGTTTCTGGCGCAGCATCTCGCCGCTGACTTCGGCGGGGTGTGTCGTCTCGCCGAACGCCTCGGCGAGGCCTCGGCGGATCGCGGCGAGGACCCCCTCGACCTGCGCCGCGAGCGGGCCGGGGTCGCGCCGCGGCTCCGATTCGTGCCGGAACAGGTAGGCGAGCCGCTCCGGTGTGAAGTCCGATGCCTGTACCTCGCGCACGATGTCGATGAAGCGGCGGGTGGCCGCGGGATCGCCGGGCTGGAAGGGATTGGCATCGGGCGGCGTCAGCCGCAGCAGCAGATCCAGAGCCGGAATGCGCAACTGGAGCGCGCGGCCGAGGACCACCACGCGATACACGGCAGAAAGGCCGGCGAGGTCGAGTTTCGGCTCGGCGCCGCGCCTGGCCTGCAGCGCCCGGATCAGCCCGAGCTCTTCGCTCGTGATCCGGAACCCCGCAAGCAGCGCCGATCCGACGCCGTCGAGCGTCGCGCCAATTTCGGCCAGTTCGAGGCGATCCGGACGCAGCCGGAACGTGCGCTCGTCCTCGGTGCGCCACGCGACCGCGCGGGTCGTGAACAGCTTATCGAACTGATTGTCGTTGCCCCACGCATCGATCGGACCCCACAGCACCAGCAGCTCGGCGAGCGGCCGATCGAGTCGCGCCGCCACCTCCTTGGCCGTGGCCAGTTTCTCGAGGACGGCGGCATCGAGATCCGTCGCGCCGAACGCGATCAACGCGCGATCGAGATCGATCAACGACCAGCCGAGGCGCCGCTGAAGACGGATCAGCCGGACCATCCGCGACAGCCGCGTCTCGTCCAGGCCCGCGAGCCGGATCGTGTCGGGATTGCAGTCCGGCGACGGGGTGTCGAGATGCAGATGATTGTCGGCGTTGACGAAACGGGTGCTGACGAGATCGATCAGACGCTGGAACGTGATCCCGGCTGCGTCGAGCAGCGCCGGCACATGGGTGAGCGCATCGACGTACGGCATGCCGGGACCGTCCGGCGCCTGGAATCCCAGATGGCGCCACAGCTCCGCCGGCGGCCGCGCCACGATCGCGAATTCTTCGGGAGACATGCCCAGCGACTCGGCGATGAGCGCCTCGCGCGCCTGCTCACCGCGCCCCAGGGTCCGCATCAGCTCCAGCCGCGTGACACCCAGATGCGCGAGATACGCGCGGGCCAGCGCGAGCGGCTGATGATACGGCAGCGTCAGGGGGTGGACCGCCTGCTGCAGCCGCAGGTACGCGTCGCGCGACAGATTCTGGGGCACCGCGCGGAGCACGTCGGACGGCGTCCTTCCAGTGTCGAACGCGGCACTGCCACGAGTGATCGCCGCTTCGAGCAACTCGTTGACCAGATCGATGTAGGGAAGCGCGGTCAGCGTGTTCTCGCAGGTGAGCGGCAGGTCCGCGAGATCCGGCCGGCGGCCGAGCAGCACGTCGAGCGGTTGAAAGCTGCGCAGCTTCTCGCGGGCCGCCGGGGCGGTCGCCTTGTTCGACAGACGCGCCTCGAGTTGTTCCAGTCGCTCCGGCGTGCTGACGTTCAAGTACCGCAGCAGGTCGACGAAATAGGCGGCGGGACTGTAGACCGATCCGCAATGCGCGCAATCGCAGAAGCCGCCCGCCGCCTGGAACAGCGTGCGTCCGTCGGGCGCCTGTTTGATTGCCGGCGGGGGCGGGCCGAGGACGTATGGCGCATGCTGCCGCGCCTGCAGCAGCCGCAGCGAGGTGAGCTTGACGGCCGCGGCGGCGAGCTGCGCCTGGCGGTGCACGCGGGCCGCCTGGGCGCGTCCGCCGAGCGCCTCCGCGTAAACGGCGATGAAGTGGTTCTGCGGCATCGAGCCGATCGCCATCGCCGAGCGCATGCCGCTGCCGACGAGCACCGCCACTTCGTCCGCGCGATCGGTCACGCGGCTCACCCGTTCGACCGCCTCGACTTCCTCGATGGCGCTTTCTGTGTCCCCCGCGTCGATCCCTTCGAGCACGCTCGGATCGCTCTCCGCCCGTTCCCGGATCGATTCGCGATGGAAGTCGTGGCGCGGCACGCGCGTGAGCAGCCGGCGCGCCGCCGGGCTGAGCTGGTCCGAGTCGTTCAGCCGGCGGCGGATGAACTCGCTCGGGAAGGCCTCCTCGAGCGTGTCGAGGATCGCTTCCGCGCGCGCCTCGACGCGGTGCTGCGCGTCCTCGTCCGCCTCCGGTTCTTCGCCGTCGCTCTCGTCCGCCCCGTCCTGCAGCTGCACATCTTCGAGCAGCTCGCACCAGTCGTCGAAGGTCAAGCCGGCCAGGTCCTCCGCCTTCTGCCATCGCTGCTCGCGGCGAAGCGCGTGCATGTGCTCGAGCAGCGGCGGGTCGGGCCCGACGAGCGTGCTCAGTTGAACCGCGAGCGCCATCTCGCGGGCGACATCCTCACCGACCCCTTCCTCGGTGCCGGTCGTGTCGGTGAAGGACGCCCAGAAGTCCGAGGCGCTGCCGGTGCGCCGCTGATACCTCCGCAGCACCTGCGCGATCGCGTCGGGTGGCAGGTCCGCCGTCGCGAGCACTTCCCCGAGACCCGGACAGAGCGCCTGCGCCTCGGGATGCATCGCGCGATCGACAATGTGGCCGGCCAGCTGCTCGACCAGAGCCTCGAGATTCCCGAGCGGCGCGGCGTCGACGACGCCCCCCGCGATCGCCTCGTCCAGCGTGGTGCGGAGCTCGTGCACCGGCACGTCGAGCAGGTCCTCGAGTACCAGGCCCATGTTGCTCCGCGCGAGCGCAAAGAAGGCCGGTGCGGGAACGCCGGTCCTGGCGCCCAGCGCCTGCGCCTCCTGGAACATCGCCAGATCCTCGGCGTCGATATCCAGCCAGTCGGAGACTTCCTCGAGTACTTCCGACTCGGCACTCTCGAGGCCTGATGTTCCGCCGGTCAGCCCCTCGGCGATCCGCTCCTCGAGCCGTCTGTATGCCGAGGCGGCCTCCGGACGCCAGGAGGGGCGCACGTCCACCCGCAGCCGCCGCTGCCGCACGAGCACCGGCGTAGACTCGGCGACGAGCTCACCGTCTCCCGAATACAGGTGGACCGTGAGCGTGGTGTCCGAGCCCTCGCAGAACCGCGCGGGACGCTCGTACAGCATCCGGTACCAGCCCGTGCTGTTGACCACCGCCTCCGCCACGAGTTCTTCGTCCAGGCTCTGGTGCCGCAGCGTCTTCAGCACGGCGCGCACGGTCGCGCCTCGAGGGGTGGCGCCTTTGACCTGTCCGATCACCTCGTATTGCACCGGCGCCTCGGGCGCATCGGCTTCCTCGCCGCCTTCGGCGAACCGAGTGACCGTGAGATCAACCTGTTGGTGCCGTCGGTCGGCTTGCAGCTCGCGCCGTTCGCTCAGGACGACGGTGCCGCCGTCGAGCACACGCCATTCGACGTCGAGCAACCGATTGCCGCCGCTGCCGGGCCGTGCCGCGGGCAGCCGCACCCGGAACACCCCCGCATCGTCGCTCTGCCCGGACGCGATCAGTTGTGGACCATGCCCGTTCGCGCTCCACAGCTCGACCCGCAGGCCGGCGAGTCCGGCGCCGCTGTCGCCATCGGCGACGAATCCGCGAACTGCAAGACCGTCAGGAGCGCTCATGAGGTGCCGGGATCACTCGGGCGCGACGCGCGTCCGCGCGCCTCCGAGCGAGCATGGTAGTGAGGGGGAAGGGGGCGGGTCTGTACGCCACACCACCGACGGGAAGGATGGTGTCGTGGAGGTTGGAGTGTTCGCTACTGCTGGGGACGCAGCGTCCGATCGAAGAACTCGCCGATTCGCTGTCGGTACTCCTCGGGGGCGATGCGATCGTAGCCGCCGTGTTCGGCGCCGAGGACAATCCACAGCTGTTTCGGCTCCCGCGCGGCGTCGAAGAGCTCCTGCATCATCCATGGAGGGACGACCATGTCTCGTGACCCGCCGATGAGAAGGACCGGTCTTGGCGAGATCGACGGGATGGCGTCGATGGGCCGCATGCCGTGGAGATCCATCCCCTCCCGCCAATAGGCGAGCCGCGCCGGCCACTGCTTCAGGAAGCCCCATCGCGGCCCTAGAAAGACGAGCGTCTCTTCGAGCGCGTCGGCAAAGGTGCCCTCGAGGACGACGGCGCGGAGCCGGTCGTCCGATCCCGCAACCTGCGCCGTGATCGCGCCCCCCATCGAGAATCCGAGCACGCCAATGCGCGGGGCATGCAGGAACGGCTGTCCCGCGACGAAATCCACCGCGGCCGTCAAGGCGTCTCGTTCGGTCTGGCCCCAGTGAACGCTGCCGGTGCTCTCACCATGCCCCGGCCAGTCGAACAGCAGCGCGCCGTAGCCACGCGCGCTGAGCAGTGCGGCCTCCGGCAGCAGTTGGCGCCGGTCCGCCTCGCTGCCATGGACCAGTATGACCAGGGCGCCGTTTCGCGGTGTCAGCAGCCAGCCATGCAGCCGCGTGCCGTCTGCGCTCGTGAACGCCACGTCCGAGAGCGCTTCGAACTCACCGGAGCGCGCGGGTGGCGGAACCACCCCTTGACGCGGATGAAAGACGGCCCGCTCGCGGGCGAACACCCGCATCGATGCGCGGACCGCGAACACCCCCAGAATGGCGAGCGTCCCGGCCGCCAGCGCTGCGATTGCCACGCGCCTGAGCCTCACTCGCGAGCGCCGACCTTGACGTATTCCCCAGCCTTGCGGGCATGCGGGACATACCAGGCGGGCGTTCCGTCGGGATCGCGTCCCAGCCGGGCGCCCGGCACCGGGGGCGCCGCCGCGTCGGCCGACGCCTTGAGGCCCGCGGCGCCGGTCCCCTGCGGCAGGAAGCCCGACTCCTGCATCTCGGCGACCGACTCCTTGAACACCCGGATGATCAATGCGATGTCGGCATCCGAGTGCGCGGTCGTCAGGAAGCAGGGGAACCCGTCCTGGATGTGCACGCCGCGATCGCGCATGTAGGCGAACAGCAGATCGCCGAACGGCTGCTCTTCGGTGTAGAAGGTCTTCCAGAGTGAACCGAACGTGCGGATGTCGAGCGGTGCGCCGGTGGCCTGGAAGAAGCGGTTCAGCTCGGCCACCATCTGCGCCGTCCTGGCGTTCATCCGCTCCTGCAGCTCGGGACCTGATTCCTTCAGATGCGCCAGCACCGCCTTGACCGCGGCGAGGGCGAGCGGATGGCGGACGAACGTGCCGGCGAAGTAAGTCACGCCAACGGTGGGCATCGAGTCGTCGCCGAACTGCCAGGCGCCGCCGTCGAGCGCATCCATGTACTCACGCTTGCCGGCAACGATCCCAATCGGATATCCGCCGCCGATCAGTTTGCCGTAGGTGGCGAGGTCGGCCTGCACGCCGAAGTGTCCCTGCGCCCCGCGCGGGTGCACGCGGAAGCCGGTGATCATCTCGTCAAAGATGAGCAGGGCGCCGGACTCGGTGGCCAGCGTGCGCAGGTCGCGCAGGAAGTCGCCCGGCTGAAAATCAGGCCGTCGGCTCTGGACCGGTTCGACCAGGATCGCCGCGATCTGCCCGGCCCGCTCGCGCAGGATGTCGAGCGACTCCTGGGTCCCGTAGTCGAGGACGAGGGTATTCTCGCAGGAGCCGGCCATGATTCCCGGCGCCGCGGGCACCGCCCGCAGCTTTTTGGTGCCGCGCACGATCACTTCGTCGAAGATGCCGTGATACGAACCGGTGAAAATGGCGATCGTGTCCCGGCCGGTGACGGTGCGGGCAATCCGCATTGCCCCCATGACCGCTTCCGATCCGGTGTTGCAGAAACCGGCGCGGTCGGAGTGCGTCAGCTCGCAGAACGCCTTCGCGACTTCACCCGCGAGCGGATGCTGTGGTCCGATCTCGATGCCGCGGTCGATTTGCGCCTTGACCGCCTCGCTGACGAAATCCGGCTGCCACCCGAAGAATCCGGCGCCGAATCCGCACAGTACGTCCACGTACTCGTTCCCATCGAGATCCCACAGCTTCGATCCCTTGGATCGATCGACGACGAGCGGATAAATCAGCTCCTTGATTGCGGGGCGGAAGCCTGAAACCACCCGCGGATCCGCGAGGTACGGGCGATCGGTCTCGGTGGCGAGTTTGGACGCCTTGGTTCGTGCGTTGTAGCGCCGCGTGAACGCCTGCAGCCGGGCGCGCTGCTTCGGCGTCAGCTGGTCACCGGGCGAGAGATGGATCCGGGCGATCGCCCCGAAGGCTTTCTTCGGATCGTAGGCAACCGGCTTGATCGCCGGCTCGTCCACCGGCGCTTCGCCGCGGTCCGGCCGAACTGCCGCTGCCGCTATTGCGGCGGGCGGCGGGGAAACCGGAGTGACCGCGATCACCT